>CALAFV010000232.1 GCA_937891445.1 uncultured Phycisphaerales bacterium
TCCATCAACTGCCCGACGTACTCGCGGAACAGGGAGAAGGGCGGGTTGGTGACGACGATGTCCGCCTCCTTCAGGAGCGAGATGCACTCTTGGCTGCGGAAGTCCCCGTCACCTTCCAGAGGGAGTGCATCGAGTTTGCTTAGCGCAGGGATGCGTCCCCCGGGCGTCAACTCGCCGTTGTATATGAGGCGCAGGCCGCGCTTGCCCTCGTGCTTGGTGAAGATGTCGGGATCAACGTTCTGGTAACAGGTGGTGATGAGCCGTTTGAGCTTGAGGTCGTGGAACTTGCGAGAGAAGTAGGTGAAAAAGGCACTGATCTTGGGGTCATCGCAGTTGCACAACACCGTCTGGCCCATGAAGTGCTTGGTGTAGTGCCTCAGTTCCTTCTCGATGTCGGGAAGCTGGGTGTAGAACTCATCCTGCTTGCTCGCCTTGGCCGCGTGCAGGCTGCGGTTCAGGGGCTTACTTGAGGGAGCCGAAGGCGAGCCGTTGGGCGAATCCGCACGGCCCTTGGAGCGATTCGTGGGCGATGGGCCCGACGTCTTTGCCCGGACGCGGACTGATTTCTTCTTCTTCTTCTTCTTCTTCTTGGAACTGCTCACGGATGTAGATTAGCAAATGGAGCGGGGGCGGGTAGCCGGAAGCCGGGGATTCCCTGTAGGCGTGCAGAGAGGGCGGAGAGAGCGGGAGGCGGCCATTCCCGCCTTGCCTCGTTCCTGGCTTCCGGGCTCTGGGCAGGGGGAGACCTACGCCGTCGCCGCCGGCACCCCCACGATCGCGATCCCCAGCCGGTCCGCCAGTTCCAGCATCGCCGGCTTGTCGATCATGATCACGTCGCCGGCCGCCAGGGCCAGGCACCCGCCGCCGTGGCGGTGGAGGTTTTCGAGCGTCTTGACGCCGACGGTCGGCACGTCGCTGCGGCGGTCGTGCCCCGCGCGGGCGCCCTTGCACAGCGTCCAGCCGGACTGCTTGCACAACTGGCCGACGCGCTCGATCATCCGGTCGGTCCCCTCCACCGCCTCCACCGCGATCACGTCGCGGCCGCGCACCGCGATCGCCTGTCCGATGTCCAGTTTCAGCGTCTGCGTCAGCAGCGGCCACGCGAACGCGATGTCCGCGCGCTGCTCCGCCGTCGGCTGCCGCCGCGTCATCACCCCGGCCTGCGCCAGCGAGTCCGGGATCGGCGCGGTCGAGTCGATCAGTTGCACGCCCGATCTCCCAAGTTCATCCGCGATCGCCGCCAGCACCGCGTGGCTCCGTCTGTCGTGCCGCAGGTGCCGGTACCACGCTACCAAAGTCCGCCAGTCCGGCAAGTTCCGGGCGATCAGCCACGGGTTGTACATCATCCTGGCCTTGTCCACCCGGCCGACCATGATCGCGTGCTTCACCCCGCGCCGCCGCAGCAGCGGCCCCCACGTCCCGACCCGCAGCACGCCGACCGTCCGGAACGTCGAGCACAGCGGCGGGAGTTCCGGCTCGTACTGGTTCGACAGGCCCAGAGCGTGGATCGGGTGCCCGAGCCGGCGCAGCCCCTCGGCCACCAGC
>CALAFV010000233.1 GCA_937891445.1 uncultured Phycisphaerales bacterium
TGATCTCGTCGAGCAGGAGCGTGCCGCGGTCGGCGAGTTCGAAGCGGCCCTTGCGGAGTTTCTCCGCGCCGGTGAACGCGCCGCGCTCGTGGCCGAAGAGTTCGCTCTCCAGCAGCGACTCACTGAGCGCAGCGCAGTTGACGGCGAGGAAGGGCTCGTTCTTGCGCGGGCTCATCTCGTGGACGGCGCGGGCGACGACCTCCTTGCCGGTGCCGCTCTCGCCGTAGACCAGGACGGTGCCGGCGGACTCGGCGACGGCCATCACCTGCTCGCGGACGCGGCGCATCGCGGCGGACTGGCCGACGAGGCGGTCCAGACCGCGGAGCCCCCCCTGCCCGCCGCCGCTGGCGGCGCCGCCGCGCTCGCCGATCTCGCGGCGGAGCAGCGCGTTCTCACGGACGAGGCGGCCGTGCTCGATGCCGCGCTTGACGGCGACGACCAGTTCGTCGCCCTCGAAGGGCTTGGTGAGGTAGTCGTACGCGCCGAGTTTGATGGCGCGGACGGCGGTGTCCACCGCGCCGTAGGCGGTCATGACGATGACGGGGAGGTCGTCGTCGATCTCGCGGATCTTCTCGACCAGTTCGAGGCCGGTCATGCCGGGCATACGGAGGTCGGTGACGACGGCGTCGGGCCGGCGCCGGGCGATCATCTCAAGAGCGGCGGCGCCGTCGGAGGCGGTGACCACACCGAGCCCCGCACGCTGCAGGGTCGCCCCGACGCTGTCGCGCATCAGTTCCTTGTCGTCAACAACCAGAACCGTTCCCATCCATGCCTCCTCCCCCCACCCTGCCTCCATGCCCCTCGCCCCCGACTCCCTCGGTCGTTCAGTTCTCACCACAGAGACACAGAGAGCACAAAGAGACCGGGGATTGGCGGTCGGCCATCCCGCGCCTCTCGTGGGGTCGTGCGCCCAACCGAACTCGTGCCTCAAGACCCATCCGTTCCTTTCTCTGTGTCCTTTGTGCCTCTGTGGTGAACCTTCTCTTTGAGATCAATCAACCGCCTCATCCGCCCGCGGGGCCTCGACCGGGAGCAGGAGTTCGACGACTGCGCCGCCCTCCTCGTGGTTGCGGACGTTCACCCGGCCGCCGTGGGCGTCCACGATCCTGTGGACGATGGCGAGGCCCAGGCCGGTGCCCGTAGCGCGGGTGGTGAAGAACGGGTTGAACATGCGTGCGCGGACCTCGGCGGGGATACCGGGCCCGGTGTCGCGGACGATCAGGGCGGCCATCGTGACCGCGCTCCCCGCGCCCGCCGCGCCGGGGGTGCGGACGCGGCGCACTTCCGCGCCGAGCGTGAGTTCGCGCCGGCCCGTCGGCTGGGCGGCCATCGCCTGCACGGCGTTGCGGATGATGTTGACCAGGGCGCGGTGGACCAGACCGGTGTCGCACTCCAGTTCGACCTCGGCGGTCTCCAGATCGGCGCGGATGACGGTGACGCCCGCCGCGGGCCACTCGACGTCGGCCTGGACCTCGCGCAGCGCGCGGCCGAGGAGTTCGGATGCGACGGCCTCGGTGCGGCCCAGACGCATCTCGCGGGCGAACGCGAGCACGTCGCACACGACGGCGTCCAGGCCGCGGACGGAGGCGAGGATCTTGCCCGCCGTCTCGCGCTCGCGCGGGCGCTCGGCGAGTTCCTGCTCGAGGATGCGGGCGTAGAGGCCGATCGACGCGAGCGGGTTGCGGACCTCGTGGGCGATGCCGGCGGCCATCTCGCCCAGGGCGGCGAGGCGGCGGGAGCGCTCGATCTGCTCGTTGGCCTCGCGGAGTTCCTCCTTGAGGCGACGGACCTCGCCGCGGAGGGCCTCGTGCGTGGCCTCAAGCCGCGCGGTGACCTCGCTGAAGGCGCTGAGCAGTTGCGCGAGGTCGCCCTCGGTCAGCGGACCGTGCGCGGGCGGAGCGGAAACGGGCTGGTTGGCCAGAGCGGTCACGGTGTCAGCCTCGGCGGTCCTCGTACTGCGGCTCGATGTGGCGGTTGGCGGCCAGCGGCCCCGCGGCGCCGCCGGAGTACGCGGCGACGGCGCCGCGTCCGCGGCTGATGCCCGCCAGTTCACGAGAGATCGCGGCGCGGCGCTCCTCAAGGCGGAGGCGCGCCGACTCGTCCCGGCGGCCGATCCCCTCGACGAGCCGGCCGATCTCCTCGACGAAGCCGGTGATGCGGTCGCGCTGCTCGGCGGGGAGGCGCGAGCCTTCGGCCTCCCACACGGCCTTGAGCGGTTCGAGTTCGGCGCTCAGCGCGGTCAGTTCGTCCACGACGGTCTGACGCTCGCCCAGGAGGCCCAGGAGGGCATCCGTGTCGTCGGCGGCGACCAGTTCGCTCTGGCGGACGCTCATGGCGTCGAGGCTCAGGCACAGGTCGCGCTGGCGCTCGAGGATGCGGGCCAGGCGCGGCGCCCAGAGGGCGGGAGACGGGATCGGGGATGGTGTCGAGGCGGCGCCGCTCACGCGGGTTCCTTTCGGTCGGTGCTGCTTACTGCGGCCCCACGGCGGCTCGCTGCTCAAGTTGGGCGCTGGCGTCGAGCCAGCGTTCCCAGTGGCGGCGCTCCATGGGGAGATTCGGGTCGTTCCACACGGTTGGGGGGAGGTCTTCGAGTTGCTGGCGGGCGCGGGCGTTGGCGGCCCGGGCGTCATCAAAGCGGCCAAGGGCGACGTAGGCGCTGGCGATCTGCACCAGCGCGACGAGGCAGGCGGGGTCGTCGGCGTACTTCTGGCGGGCGGACTCGTAGTACTCGATCGCGCGGGTGTACTCGGACGGGTCGTAGTCGCCCAGGTCGAAAGCGACGTCGCCGAGGTAGAAGCAGGCGTTGCTGAGGTGGATGCGCTCAAGGCGGCTGAGAGTCTGCGGGTCGCGCGATTCGAGGTTGCGGCGCACGCGGCCGAAGAGGTCCATCGCGGCGGCGAGGCGGTCGCGGCGCTCGTTGCGACGGGCCTCCTTCTCGGACTGCGGCATCGCCTCCTGCTCGATCTCGCGGCCCATCTCGGCGGCGGAGAGGCGGTAGGAGTCGGCGAGCATGTAGAGGATGGCGTCGGCGTCCGGATCGTCCGGGTAGCGATCGGCGGCCTGCTGAAGCAGGGCGATGGCACCCTCGGCGCCGCCGTACTGGGCGCGGGCGTAACGGAGGCGGCCGAGTTCGACGAGAGCGTCGCGGAACTCAATGGCCTGGCTGGAGAGAGTGCGCCCGCCGACGGCGGCGCGGAGAAGGTCCTCGGCCTCGGCGTCGTTGACCTCGTCGTCGTCGTCGAGGAGGCACTGGGCCAGCGGGACGATGCTCTTGTCGCCCCAGGGGTCACCCGCGCCGGAGCCGCTGGGGCTCGGGCGAAGGCGGGCGTCCACAAGCACACGGTAATGAGCGGCGGCCGCGGAGAACTGCCGCTCGGCCTGGAAGACGCGGGCGAGACGCCAGCGGGCCTCGCTGCGGCGAGGATCGGTGTCGGGGGCCTGGTCGAGGTAGTCGGAGAAGGCGCGCTGGGCGGCCTCGGCATCGCCGGCGAGGTCGGCGCAGTCGGCGGCCTCCCAGAGGCTGGTGACGAAGCGGACGCTGTCGCCGCCGCGGACGAGTTGGGCGTGGGAGCGGAACGCCTGCGAGGCGGCGAGGAAGTTCTTCTTGATCTCCTCGCGCGT
>CALAFV010000234.1 GCA_937891445.1 uncultured Phycisphaerales bacterium
GAGTGGGGCGGGGGGCGGGTGAATGGGACTGCCGCCGTAGCGGGGATCGGGTGAAAAACGAAAAGGGGCGTGGCTCGGCGAGCCACGCCCCTTCGCTTTGTGGGGTGTGCAGACCCGGATCTGTGGGTCAGATGCGGTTGAGCGGGAAGGCGAAGCCAACGGGGGCGGGAGCGGTGCCCCAGCCGCCGTCGAGGAAGAAGTCGTAGTGGTTGAAGATGCCGGCGATGGGCGTCGGGGCCTCGATGAGGATGGAGAAGAAGGCCAAGCCCGGACGGTTGAGGATGGCGGGCTGCTGGTCGATGCGGATGAAGGCGAAGGAGTCGGGGCCGATGTTGATCGTCGAGCCGCCGGTGCCCGGGTTGATGAACTGGCCGACGGACCCATCGTCGAAGAGGAAGGTGATGGTGACGTTGACGTCGATGCCGGCGGGGTTGTAGAGGGCGAGTTCCTCGACGTAGGTGATGCCGGCGACCGCGGGGTTGACGAAGGCGTCGCCGATGAGGGCGGTCGTGAAGGCGTGCGTCGGCGTCGTGGTGGCGTCGCCGTCCCCGCTGCGGTACTGCACGGCGGTGAAGACGACGGGAGCCGTCGAGGTATAGCGGAGGCCGGCGATCTGGCTGGGCACCAGGCCGAGTTCGGCCAGGCTCGCGGAGAAGCGGGAGCCGGCGCCGATGCTGATCACGCGGACCAGGTCGGGCAGGTCGGCCCGCTGGTAGGTGCCGCGGAGCGTGACCGTCGCGGTGGAAACGCCGGGGTTGAAGATGGAGACGAAGGACTCGACGCCGCTGCCGGTCGTGATGGTCGGCACGACGCCTTCGGTGGAGCCGCCGTCGGGGTTGCCCAGCAGGCCGTAGCCGCGCTGGCTGATGATGTCGAAGGAGGAGAGGGCGGCGACGATCGGGAGTGACGAATCAACCTTGATGGCGAAGACGCCGTCCTTGGTGACCGAGCCGTCGGTGGTGAAGTTCACGCCGCCGCGGCGGAGGGCCGCCACGGTGCGTGTGAACGTCGTGACGCTGCCGTCCTCGTAGAGGAGCGTGAAGGTGACGTTGGTGTCGACGTCGTTGGGGTTGTAGACCACGAGGAAGTCGCGGAACTGATCGACGTTCCTGTGGGCCTCGGAGAAGAACCAGGTGTTGCTGGTGCGCTCCGTGAAGTTCTCGCCCGTGGTGACGCCGAAGTCGTAGTGGCTGAGCGTCGCGCCGAGCTGGCCGGTGGACTGGATCTCGATGGCGTAGGGGACGCCGATCCGGACGTTGTGCGGGTTCTCACCGCTCTTGGTGGAGACGGTGATGCCGCCGCGGGACTTGGCCTTGATCACGCCGGTGGCGAGAACCTGGTCGCGCTCGCCCACCTCGTAGCGTGCGATGATGGTGTACTCGACGTCGAAGTCGTTGGGGTTGACCATCGGGATGAACTCGTCGATGGTCGCCCCGCTGAAGCCCTCCGGGTAGTAGAGGTAGTGGGTGAGGGGCTCGGAGTTGATCATCAGGGTGTAGGGGCCGAGGTTGGGGCCGACCTGCTCGACGAGCACGAAGTAGAGCTCGCCGGCGCCGCCCGCGTCGAACTCGGTGTAGGCCGTGTTGCCCGGGATGCCCAGCGTGTCGGCGCGGATCTGGACCTGATCGCCGCGGTACACCCTGATCGCCGCGTCGAGGGCCGAGCCGTCGGCGGCGACCACCTGCACGCGGACCTTGCCGCGGTTGAGCGTGAAGACCGAGAAGAGGTCGGTGTCGCCAAGGTAGTTGATGACGCCGGTGCGCTGGCCGTCGCCCGTGCGCTCGTCGAGCGAGACGAGCGACGCGCCGAGCCAGTCGCCGGCGTTGACGTGGTCGTCCGGCCCGCCGCCACCGCCGCCGCCGCCGGTCGCGGCGGAGATGCGGACGGAGTAGGCGCCGGTGAGGGTGCCGGGGAGCGCCTCGCTGTCGGGCTCGACGAGGATGTAGAAGCCCTGATTCGCCGCGGAGGCCGTGAAGATGATGGTGACGGTGTCGTTGTTGCCGCGGGAGAAGCGGATCTCTTCCTGCGCCGCGTTGAAGATGCGGACCTGGGGGTCGAACGAACTCGTCGGCGTGACGACCTCGACGACGACCTGGCCGGGGGCGATCGTCTCGAAGTAGAACAGGTCGGTGTCGTAGAACGGCAGCAACTGGCCGGAGCGGGAGCCGAAGCCGGAGGTCGGGCTCAGCACGATCGGAACGCTGGCGGCCAGGTCGAACTGGCCGGCGTCGGGGTGATCGTCCGCCGCGGCGGTGGCGACATCAACGGTGTAGGAATCGGGAGTGGGCGTGTCGGAGCCGTCCAGCGGGGCTTCGACGAGGACGTAGTACTGCTGGCCGGCGACCAGGCCGTTGGCGCTGATCGTGACCGTGCCGTCGGCGCCGGTGCTCTGCGCGAGGGTCGTGCCCTGAGCGTTGAACAGCCGCACGCGCGGGCGGAGGGTGCCGGTGGCGGTCGTGATGGTGATCTCGGCCGAGCCGTCCGTGGGAGCGATGAAGGCGAAGAGGTCCTCGTCCTCCGGGCGCTCGATGACGCCGTCCGCCGTGCCGGTGCCGGTGCCGAGGTTGGAGTCGTAGTTGATCGGGATCGTCGTGGCGACGGGGAGGTCCACCAGGTCCGGGTGGTCGTCGGTGGAGCGCACCTGGACGGTCACCTGGTAGCCGCCGAAGTCGGCGTTGGGGTCGGAGCCGGAGACGAGGATGTAGTAGGGCCGCGTGGGGGTGACGGAGAACGTCGCCGTCGAGTTGGTGTTGGTGGCGCTCGCGTCGTCGTTGTAGTTGATGCGGAGGAAGGTCGGGTTGCCGACGGCGTCCTCGCCGATCTCGTACACGCGGACGTAGGTGTTCAGCGAGCCGGTGGCGGTGACGGTGACGGTCGCGACCTCGTACTGCTCGGCCGTGAAGACGAACAGGTCCGTGTCGCCCGGGCTCTCGATGGAGCCGGAGGCGGTGAACGTGCCGAAGAAGCGGCTGAGCTGCAGCGGGGTAGCGGCCTCCCAGTGGAGGTAGTCGGCGTGGTCGTCGACGTAGGGGAGCGTGTTGATGTCGATGGCGTAGGCGCCCTCGCCCGCGGACCCATCGACCGCGATGATGTACTGGGCACCCTGCTGACCGAACCAGTTGAGGTTGATCGTGGGGCCGGCGCCGCCGCCCTGGGCCGCGATCTGGCCGAACTCGTCAAAGACCGTGACCGCCAGCGCCAGGCCGGGCGTTTCGATGGTGACCCGGGCCGTGATCGGGCCGGTCGTCGGCGCGATCATGTAGAAGAAGTCTTCGTCGTTGGGGTTGTTGGCTGTGTCGTCGATGATGCCGGTGACGCGGCCGACGCCGTTGGGCAGCTCGTCGACGGGCTCCTTGTCCTTGTCGCGGTCGCCGATCGGGATCGGGGTGGCCGCGAGGACCGGGCCGACGCCGTCCCAATGGTCGTCCTCGAAGTTGAGGAACGGCATGGTGTTCACCAGCAGCTCGTAGGCGCCGGTGGCGTGGCGGTAGTCGACGAAGTCGGGGCCAAGGTCCGGGTCGAGGAACGTGGCCTTCTGGCCGCTCTCAACCTGAATGTAGTACTTGATGCCGCGCTCGACGCGGAAGACGACGCGGGGGTCACGTTCCGTGAAGGCTCGCACGTACCCGCCGGTGTTGTGGACGGAGACCTCGCCGGCGATGCCGGAGAAGTTGTCGTTGTAGGCGATCTCCTCGAAGTCGTTGTTGAAGATGCGCAGCGCCGAGTCGAGCCGGCTCGTGTAGGCCTTGCGCTTCACTGCGTCGGGCGTCCCGTCCGGCCCGAAGTCCTCGACGAACTCGTCGCCGAGGGTCTCGCCGGTGTTGTGGTCCTGCGAGCCCATCCCGATGGTGGCGACGCGCACCTCGACCCAGCCGCTCTCCTCGGCGATGAACGAGTACAGGTCCTCGTCGGCCGGCGTCTCGATGTTGCCGAGTTCCATGTACTGGACAATCGGGACGCCGAGGGCGGGCGGGGTGATGAAGGACTGCTGCTGGTAGGCGCCGGGATCGGGTACGAACGGGCGCAGGTCGACCTGGCTGTTGGTGAAGTTCCGGCCGTCGCCGTTATCGAGGTTCCGCACGATGTTGGGTGCATCGGCGAAGCGGCCCGCGCCGAACACCTCGTGGTACGAACCGTTGATGTTGTCGAAGACCCCATCCCCGTTGACGTCGGGCGGCAGGGCCGCCACGCGGACGGAGATGGTGTAGCGTCCGGAGCGAGCAGCGCCGAGCACCTCGACGTAGTACGTCTCGCCGCCCCACACCTCGATTCCCGTGATCTCGACGGGGGTTCCCGGCGCCGTGATCGGGTCGATCATGCCGGCCGGGTCGTTGGACAGCGGGTTGATGGTGGTGTTGAACGGGGGCGGGTCCGGAAGCGGGCCGCCGCCGTCCGGGTCGGCGGGATCGACGTGGTACGGCGCGGCGGCTGCGGTCGGGTAGACCAGGTTGAAGTTGGAGTCGTAGACGCGGATGCCGACATCCAGGAACGAATCGCCGGTGCCGCTGACGATGATCTGCAGGCGGCCGGCCGGGCGATCGTTGCGGTCCCACTGCGACCCGGAGTTGTCGACTGTGGGATCCTGATCGTCGAACATCGCCAGAGCGAAGACCGCCGACGGCGAGCCGTCCGCGAACGCCACGCCGCTCTCAAGCTCCCGGTACACAAAAGCGAAGACAAACGGGTCCGGGTCGAAGACGAACTGCGCAATATTCCGCGACCCGTTGACAGTGAACTCGCCGCCGATGTAGAGAGCCTGCTGCGGATCGAGCCCGCCGCCCAGTTGCTCGTCCAACAGCGGGATGCTCGGTTCCTGCACGTCGTTCTGTCCGAGGTAGGAAGAGACCTCCAATGCGTGGACGACACCGTCGATGCCGTTTCCGAGCGCCAGGAAGCCACCGCCGTCCCAGGCCACGATGTTGTTGGCCAAACCACCGGCGACGTCGAAACGGCCACCGGCCACGAGCATGGGTGGGAGCGGGTTCTCGGGGCCGAAGACGTCCGGCGGGTCCCAGACGGTGAGGGCCAGGACGGCCGGTGTGTCGCCGTTGAGGGTGGCGACGCCGCCTGAGACGGGCTCGTAGAGCAGTCGCGGCTGATAGCCTGGCGCTTCCGGGTCGGAGTTGGGATCGCCCGCCTCGGGGATCGCGGGGCGGCCCCACTGAATGAGGTTCGGGGAAACCACGCCGCCGATGGAGTTGAAGGTGCCGCCGATATAAAGGAACGGTCCCTGGTCCGGGATTTCGCCGTCGCCGTCGGGGTCCGGCGGGTCGAACACGGCGAACGCATCGATCGACGTTCCCGGACCGCCGCCGATGGTGAAGTCGGGGAGCGGCGAGCCGGAGGCGACCGGGAAGAAGAAGGCGCCGTTCCACCCCATCAACACCGCGCCGGCGTCGCTGCGGCCGCCGATGAAGAGCGAACTCGGAATATCCGGCGGATCGTCGACTGCCGGCAGGGGGGGCGGGCCGGGGTTGGCGTCGCGGCCCGCGCCGGGGTCCGGCGGGTCGTAGACGATGAGCGCACGCACCGAGCCGCTCGGGCCGGCGCCGAGGCCGTCGCCGACCTGCTGCCAGTCGCCGCGCCACGAGGCGAGTTTGTCGGCCGGAACGCCGTCCACGCTGTCGAAGTCTCCGCCAATGATCAGGCGAGCCGGACCCGGGTCGGGGATGGCCGGGTCGTCGCCGTCGCCGTCCGGATCGAACGTCACCGGGTCGTAGACCTCGATTGCGCGCACAGGCCCGTCGGGGTCACCCAGGCTGACCCACACGTACTGACCTGCGAGGGGATCGAAGACCCAGACCGCGAGATTCTGGATCTCCACCTCGATCAGTTCGCCGGAGAAAGGATCAATGCCGGGGACCTTGAGGAGGAAGTCGCCCCCCACGGCGAGCATCGGCGGGAACTGCGTCCCCGCGCCGTCAAGATCGAAGGCCTTGATGGCGTACACCTCGGCAGTGCTTGTGCCGGGGGTGTTCGGATTGTCGAAGAACCCGAACTCCAGATCGCCCACGTTGCCTTCGCGGCCCATCGTCCACCACGACCAGGCGTCCCAGATCGCAACGGATCCGGTGGGCCGGGGGAACAGGTTGTCCGGGTCGGCCGTGTTGAACCGTCCGCCGACAAACAGGGCAGCGCCGGCGTCGTCGTTGTCCCCGGGGTAGGTTCCCAGCATGTCGATGGGCGGGACGAACGAGAAGAAGTCGGAGTCGCCCGGCGTGATGCGGCCGGTGTGGATCGCCGTCTGGGTAAAGGGGTGGTCCCACAGCGGGTTCCTCGGCCCCGCAACGTCGGAGTCGAACTGCAATGTGGGATCGCCAAACCGGAGCGGTGTCGCCTCGTCGGGAGTGTTCGCGTGGTCGTCGACCGGGGTTGGCGCCAGCGTGTGGTGAGCCTCGATCCAGACGTTGAACGTCGACGTCAACCCCGACACGTCGTCGGGGAACCCGTCCACCACAATGAAGTAGGTTTCGCCGCCGACCAGGTTCACCTGCACCTGCGCGTCGCTTGGATCCGTGGGGACGAAATCGTCGTTGAAGGCGATCATCGCGCCGTCGGGGCCGAAGACGCGCAGGCTGACGTTGTGCAGGGGGCCCGTGTCGCGAACCGTGATGAACGTGGGGCCCGTGCCCTGCGCCTTGAAGCGGAAGAGGGCCGAATCTTCGTTGATCAGCAGGATGTTCGCGACGGGGTCGGGCGTCGGGCTCGTGTCCTCGAGGAGCGTCGAGACCAGGTCGCCCCGGCGCGTGATCATGCTGGTCACGATCTCGCGGGCGCTGAGATCCACCCGGATCTGGAAGTTGCCCACCGACGGGAACAGGTTCGGATCGCGCAGGTCGTCGCCGCGGACGCGGATGTAGTACGTCTCGCCGGGTCGTGAGCGCCACGCGGCGAACGCGTCGTTGAGATAGCCGGCCTCGATGTCGGTCGCGAGCAGGTTCCCGACGGCGTCGTACACCTCCAGGTGTGTGTCGAGGAAACCGCCCGCCGGCGCCGGGTTCGTGCGGTCGGAGCGAGCCGTGACGGTCGCAAGGCTGTCGTAGATCGGATCGTCCGGAACGACGATGCGGTAGATCTGCTCGTCCTGTGGGAAGGCGATGGTCTGCACGTCGGGCCCGACCGTCGGCAGCGCGACCGGAAAGCCGAAGACGGGATCGACGTCCGGTACATCGGGGAGCCACGCCTCCCCGGCCGACTTCTGGTTATCCGGACTGGGCGCGGGGGTGAGGTCGGTGAACCCGGCGTTGACGCGCAGCACGTACGAGCCGGTGGTTCCGTTCTCGCCCGACACGCGAACGAAGTAGAACTCGCCCGGGGTCGCGATGAAGTTGAGCCAGCCGTCGGTCGCCACGCCCGGTCGCGTCGTCGAAAGAACGCCGTTGTTGCGGCCGTCGATCGGAACGCCCATCCGCGTCAACTGGTTGCCGTTCGCGTCGTACACGCGCACGCGCGAGTCCAGCGTGCTCGGGTCGGCGGTGTTCACCGTGTCCGCGAGGATGCTGATGAAGCTCGCGCCCATCGGCGCCTGGAAGCGGAAGACATCATCGTCCGTCGGCGAACTGATGATGCCCGTCTCCGACGTGCGGCCGTTGATGTCGAACGGGCCGAGCGGAGTGGCCAGTGGGAAATCGGAGAAACTGGGATGGTCGCCCGCGAGGAGCACACGGGCCTCGAGCTGCTCGACCGGCTGCCACGCCTGCCGGCGCGCGCGGCGGCTGTGCAACGTCGAGCCCCAGCCCGCGGCCTGTTCCAGGTCCAGCGGGGTGCCAGCGGGAGCCCGGCGGGTCAGTCGGCGCAGCCAAGGTCGGCTCGTTCGATCGATCATGACACTCTCCGTAAGCCGAGACAGTCCCCGTCTGCCGCACAAGTGGGCAATGCGCAGGCGGGTGTCCAGCTTGTCATTCGATTCCCAAGCGGTTGTGGGCCGCCGAGTTAGAGTCTAACGCAAGCGCGTCCGGGGACGCAACTCACACACCATTCGCCCCGGCGGCGCGGGGCGGTTCCGGGTGCCGTCAGGGATCTGAGGTGATGCCGCCGGCGGTCAGGCCGTCATACCCAGGGCGCGCCGGGCAGCCCCTTCAGCCAGCAAACCGACAGAGTCGTACACCGGGATCGGGGAGTTCTCGGCCGAAACGAGCAGGGGGGCCTCCGTGCAGCCCAGAATGATCCCCTCGCACCCCTGCCCCGCAAGGCCGTTGATGATGTCCAGAACCCGGTGCTGGGAGGCGGGGGAGATCACCCCGTGGACCAGTTCACGGAAGATGATGGCGTCCACCTCGGATGCCTGATCCTCCGGGGGGACCAGGACGTGGACGCCCCTCATGCCGAGGGGGGTCTGATAGGTGGACCCCAGCATCACCATCCGCGTCCCGATGAGGCCGACCTTCTTGCGTCCGTCGGCGGAGATCGCATCCGCCACGAGGTCGGTCATCTTGAGCCACGGGATGGGGGACCCCACCTCGGCCAGGTGGACGCCGTGCTGCATCAGGTTGTCCGGGACGATGCAGAACTCCGCCCCCGCCTTGGCCAGGATCTCGGCCGAGCGGCGGAGGAGGTCGCCGACGGTGTGCCAGTCGTCTTTCAGCACCGCGGAGAGGTAGGCCTCAAAGGGCTCGTTGTGGAGCGTAACGCGGGGGTGGTGCCCGGCCTTCCCTGCCGCGCCGGCGAGGCGGGTCGCGGCGTGGAAGATCCGTCGGTAGCAGATGGCGGACCCTTCGGGGCTCACCGCGACGATGCCGATATGCCGTGACACGAGCGTGCAACCTCCTTGCCCCGCGAGTGCCGGGGAGGGGTGGGCTTGCCCCGGGGTGTCTTGCGGGCCTCCGGGATGGTCCGGACGCCGCGGCGCGGGGTCAACCCGCCGGGGGAGAAAAGCGCCCGTACAGTCCGCCTGCCATGGCCGCAGACCCGTTCGACATTCTCGGTTTGGACCCCGCGTTCGACATCGACGCGGCGGCGTTGCAGCGCGCCTATCTCGAGCGCTCGGCGGCCCTTCACCCGGACCATGCGGGCGAGGACTCCGGAGCGGAGGCGGCGGCCTTGAACGAGGCGAAGCGGACGCTCGAAGACCCGGAGCGTCGGGCGGAGGCCCTGCTGCGCCGGCTTGGCGGGCCGGCACGCGACCAGGACCGGTCGCTGCCGCCGGGGTTCCTTCAGGAGATCATGACCCTGCGGGAGCAGATCGAGGAAGAAGTCGCCTCCGGCGATCCGGCGAAGATCGACCACTGGGAGCGCTGGGCCCGGGAGCGCCGGCGCGGCCACATCGCGGAAGTCGCGCGTCTGTTCCGCGAGTACCTCGCGGCCGGCGGCAAGGGCGACCCGGCGCTGCTCGCCGCCGTTCGGCGCGAACTGAACGTGTGGCGCTACACCGAGCGTCTGCTGGAGCAGATCGACCCGGAGCGCTCCGTGGGGCTCTGACAGCGAGCAGGCCCGCAATCACCCGACCGAGTTCATAAACAGGCCCGTGGCGAGTTTGGGATAGAAGAAGGTGCTCTTCTGCGGCATCAACTCGCCCGCGCGGCTGACGGCCCGGACGGCCTCCAGCGGCGTCGGCCGGACGATCACCCCCAACTGCGGCGTAAACGCTGCCCCGCCGCCGGAGCCCTTCTCCTTCCCGGCCCCGATCTCGACGACCTCCTCGATGGTGTGCGGGAAGGCCCACTTGACGGGCTGATTCGCGTTCAGCGCCGGCTGCGCGATCTGCTCCACGAGCAGGTGCTGGACAATCGCCACGTCGAGCGTCCGCCAAGCCTCGGGCTTGCTCTCGAACCGGGTCTTCAGCGGGTCGGGCGTCGTCGGTGCCGCGAGGTACCCGCGGCCGGAGGCGAAGTCCCACAAGCCGAGCCGCCCGGCCGGCGCCTTGGCCAGAGCCGCGTCGAGGGCGTGCAAATCGCCAGCGACGGGCTCGATGCTCAGGTGCCCCGCCGCAGCCTTCTGGAACGCCTCGAACGAGTAACCCGCCATCCCGCCAAGCACGCGGTGCGTCGGCCAGATCACCAGGCCGGGGTCGGACATGCCGACCAGGACGATCATGCACCGCCGCGCGGGGTGGTCCGCAGGAACCTCGCCCTGGGCCTCCAGCCCGCGGAGGTAGTTGAGCGCCGTGTTGTAGCGGTGGTGGCCGTCGGCGATGAAGACGTCCTCGCCGGCGAGAGCATCGGTGTAAGCCTGGATCGTCGCGGCGTCCTCCACGGTCCAGATCTCGTGGAGCGTGCCGTCATCGGTGGTCGCGGTCGCATCGGGGCCGCGCGAGGACGTGACCGACCGCAGCAGCGCCGTGGCGGTGCCTCGCTCGTCCTGGTGCAGGCCGAAGATCGGGGAGAGTTGCGCCCGCGTGGCCTTCATCAGGGCCATGCGGTCCTCCTTCGGGCCGGAGAAGGTCTCCTCGTGTGGGAGGATGCCCCCGCCGGGTCGCGGGCCGAAGGGGACGGTCTCGATGGTGCACGCGACGCCGGTGCGCTGCACCTTCGCGCCGCCGATCGTCGTGAACGTCTGGCGGTAGACGAAGATCGCCGGCGTGGAGCGCTGCACCAGCGTTCCGCTCTCGAGCCAGCCCCGGAACGTCGACGCGGCGCCCTCGTAGGCCGCGGGCGGGCCGAGTTCCTTGGCCGGAATGTGCGGCAGATCGACCGCGACAATGTTGTGGTCGCTCTTGCGCAGCAGCGCCGCTTTGCCCTCGGCGTCGAGCACGTCGTAGGGGGGCGCGACCAGGGCGCTCACATCGGCGGGCGCGCCGGCCTTACCGGCGGTCATCTTGGCGTACTGAACGGCGCGGAAGGGGAAAACGCTCGGCATCGTCGTGGATCCTTCGCTCTGGGAGCGTGCGTCCGGCCGCCCCCTCTCAGCGCCGCGGGCCCGCGCGGCAAGGGGCCGGAAGGGACCTAGTGTATGGCATGAGCAGCGGCCGACCGACCAGGGGCAGCGCCAAGGCGCTGGTGATCCGCACCGCCGGGACCAACTGCGACGCCGAACTCGTCCGCGCCTTCGAACTCGCCGGCGCCAGCGCGACGCTGATGCACCTGGACCGGCTTATCGCCGAGCCCCAGCGTCTGGAGGAGTTCGACATCATCGGCTTCCCCGGCGGCTTCTCCTACGGCGACGACGTCGCCTCGGGCCGGATCTTCGCGATGCGGCTCCGCGAGCGGCTTTACCCCGCTTTGCGAGCGGCGGCAGCACGCGGCTGCCCGATGATCGGAGTCTGCAACGGCTTCCAGGTGCTGGTGCAGGTCGGGCTCCTCCCGGGCCCCGCTCCGGGGGAGCAGTGGCCCGAAGGCCGGCCGCCCCGGCAGGAAGTCGCCCTGGCGGCCAACGACTCGGGCCGGTTCGTGGACCGCTGGGTGCGTGTGGCCCCAGAACCGTCGAGCGTCTGCATCTGGACGCGCGGGCTGGCGGAGGTCTACGCGGCCGACCCGGCGCGGGCCGACCGCGTGCTCATGCTCCCGGTCGCCCACGGCGAGGGGCGGTTCGTGCCCGATTCGCCCGAAGTGCTGCGGCGACTGGAAGCCTCCGGGCAGGTGGCGCTGCGGTACATCGACGACCCCAACGGCTCCGCCGGCTCCGTGGCCGGAATCTGCGACGCCTCCGGCCGCATCTTCGGCCTCATGCCCCACCCCGAGCGGTACCTCGAATGGGTGCACCACCCGTTCTGGACGCGCCTGACGGAACAGGACCGCCGCGGCGACACGCCGGGCCTGACCTTCTTCCGCAACGCCGTCGAGGCCGCCGCGCTCGTGCAGGCCTGAGGCGCCTCACGCGGAGTATTGGGCGCGGTACCCTGCGTTCCGATGAGCCACGAGCCCACTGGACCGGGCCAGACGGACCCTCCGTCCGCGGCGGAAACGCCCGCTCCCGGTGACGCAAACCCGGACGCGGCGATCGTGCGCGACGATCGGCTGTGCGTCTCGTGCGGGTACAACATCCGGGACCTGCCGGTTGCAGGACAGTGCCCGGAGTGCGGCACACCCATTCAGGTGTCCTTGCGCGGCCGATTGCTCCGCTACGCGTTGCCGTCATACCTCCAGACGCTGCACCGCGGGGCCGTTCTTGTTGAAGTCGCCATCGTGGCCCAGATCGGCCTCGCGATCGTGCGGTTTCTCGTGTTGATCTGGGAAACGCAACCGTTCGTTCCCACGTGGATCAAGAAGGCGATGCTCGGCGGCGCCGCCGTGGCGACGGCCCTCTCCGTGCTCGGGCTGATCGGCTGGTGGATGCTCTCGTCGCGCGATCCGGGCGAAGGGCGCCAGGCGCCCGGCCGCACCACCCGCGTTGTGCTGCGCTGGTCGGTCGCCGCGCAACTCGCGGCGGCCGTCGGTTCGTTGGTGGTCGGCGCAGTCGTCTCCGCGATCGGAGCCGGCTCGGCGCAGACGCTGCTGATGGCGAAGGACGCCATCGCCTGGGCCAACGTGTTGGCTTGGATTGTGGCGTTCTTCGCGGGGGTTGTGTACATCCGGCACCTGGCGCTGCGGATTCCCAGCCGCGGCCTCGCAGACAACGCCAACCAACTGAAGAGTCTCGCCACGACTCTGGTGGTCATCGCGGCCGTGATCGGCATTGGCGCGTTGATCCTGAGTCTGGCGCCCAGGACCCACGTCACGGGGCTTCTCCGAGCGATCGGCGGCATGGTGGTCTGCATCGGGTCTCCGGTCCTCGGGTGCATCGCCCTGGTCGCCTTCATCCTGTATGTGGTGCTGATCGACAAGGCCCGGGCCGCTATCGGGGCCGAGCGCCGACCGGAGGAGGGAATCGTCGTGGAACTGGGCGGGGAGTGACCGCAGCCCACGGGGCGGCCGCCGGTACACTGCTGCGCGATGGTGATCGACCCACGCACGCTCAAGCGGGCCATCCCGCCGCGGATGATCGACGAGCCGCGGCCGTGCCGCTATTGCGGGTACAACCTGCAGGGCCTGATGAACAATGGGAACTGCCCGGAGTGCGGGCGGTCGATCACGCCGCGCGTCGATCCGAAGTTCGGTGAGGACACACTCCTCGATGCTCCGCTAGGCTTCATCCGCACCCTGGCCGTGGGGGCCAACCTCATGTTCATGGGGTGGCTCGGGCTGGCCATCGCGATTCTGGGGCTCGCCTTCGAGCCGAGCACGACGCGGGCGGGTATCTACGCCGCGTCCGCGATCGCCTGGTGGGTCGGCGTGGTCGTGATGGCGCGCCCCCGCCCGCCCACGGAACACACAACGAAGAACCGCTCCGGCGAGTGGCTCGGCATGCGGCTGGCCTGCCGGATCACACAGGCATTCTGGGTCCTCTCGGGGGGCATGGTCGTGGCCGCGGTCTCCGGTAGCGCACCGGGGTGGCTCGGCGGCGCGGCGCTGGTGGGCGGGATCATCGCCTCGGGCGGGCTCATCGCCGTGTGCCTGTTCGCGGCCAACCTGCAGGACTGGGCCGCGAACATGACCATGGCGCTCACGCTGCGGCGCCTGGCGGTGCTCATCGCGCTGGTCCCGGCAAGCCTCGCGCTGATCTCCGGGGGCCTGCTGCCGGCCGCCATGAGGATCCTGGGCGGGCCGCAGTCCCCCGTGGTGCTGGTGCTCATCGTGGTGGCCGTGGTCGCGGCGCTGCCGCCTCTGCTCTTTACATGGTGCCTGTGGGACTTCCGGCAGACCGCAACCTGGGCCGTGAAGAACTACCACGACGTGCGCGCCAGAGAGGAGCGGTTCCTCCAGCGCTCATACGACCAGGCCGCGAAGGGCGCGCTGGCGGACGTTGGCGTCGATCCGGCGGACCACCCGGCCATCAAACTGGGGTCGTCCGACGTGCCCCCGCCGACCACGCAGCGCCTGACCGCGGCGAACCGAGCCCGCGGGATGGTGAAGAAGAAGCCGGGCGAGTCCAACCCGTACGAACTGGCGGAGGAAGAGCCGTAAGGCGGGCTCCGCGGCCGGCCGCGGGGTGGGGGCGCCGCGTTCCATATGATCCTCCATGCCCGCCCGCGGACCCAAGGTGCTGGTGGCGATGTCGGGCGGCGTGGACTCCTCCGTCGCCGCGGCGCTGCTCGTGCGCGCCGGGTTCGAGGTCGTCGGCTGCTTCATGCGTCTGGGCTCGCCGGGGGAGACGCTCGATGAACTGATCCCCGACGACGGAGCGGGCGAGGCCTGCCGCGCGCGGCCGGGAGCCGGTGGGGGCGGGAAGTCCTTGAGGATCGGCCACCAGGGGTGCTGCTCGATCACCGACGCCGCCGATGCCCGCCTCGTCGCCGCGGAACTCGGCATCCCGCTCTACATCTGCAACTTCAAGCGAGACTTCGGCCGCATCATCGACTACTTCGTCGATGAGTACGCCGCCGGGCGCACGCCCAACCCCTGCGTGCGCTGCAACGACTGGCTCAAGTTCGGCAAACTCCACGACTACGCCGCGAGCATCGGCGCGCAGTACGTCGCCAGCGGCCACTACGCCCGCGTCGAGCCCTCAGCGCTCGACGGCCCGGTCGCCGACAGCCAGGCGCGGCTGCTCCGCGGCATCGACGTCGGCAAGGACCAGTCGTACGTCCTCTTCGGCGTGCCGCGAGACCGGATCGGGAGCATGATCCTCCCGATCGGCCGCATGCACAAGCCCGAGGTCCGTGAGATCGCGCAGCGCCTCGGCCTGCCCGTCTTCGACAAGCCCGACTCGCAGGAGATCTGCTTCGTCCCCGACAACGACTACGCCGGTCTGGTCGAGCGCCGCCGCCCCGAAACCGCCCGCCGTGGCGCGATCGTCGACACCGAGGGCCGCGAGATCGGCGAGCACGGCGGCCAGCACCGCTTCACGATCGGCCAGCGCCGCGGCGTGGGTGTGGCGCTCGGTCATCCCATCTTCGTGGTCGGCAAGGACCCGGTGACGAACACCGTGACGGTCGGGCCGCGGGAGATGCTCCTGGCGCGCGGATGTACCGCGGGGGAGGCCAACTGGCTCGTGGACCCGCCGCCCGCGGGCACGTGGATGGACGTACTCGCGAAGGTTCGTTCCCGCTCCGACGCTGTCCCAGCGCGAGTGCGCGTGCTCGACGATGCGCCGGGGCCGACCCCGTCAGGCCGCACGGGGGTGTTCGAGGTCGAGTTCGCCCAGCCGCAGCAGGCCGTCGCGCCGGGACAGGCCGTGGTGCTCTACGGTGGCGACGACGGCGAACACGTCCTCGGCGGCGGGTGGATCTCGGCGGCCCTGCTCGCCGATGGGTCATAACACAGAGATGAGTCCGATCTGAGCGTCCGCTCACCGGGCGTAGTGTTCATGTGCGCACGTCGCCGGGGAAAGTACCCGATTTGACGCAGGCGCCCTTCACGCTCGTCGCGGCCGCGTGAGCCGGTGCTAGGTTTGCCCCGGCGTCGGCGCGCAGCGGGGGCTACCGGGTCGTGCGGGCCTCCCGGCTCGCGCGGCGTCGGGGAGGCCGGACGCATGCGAATCGTGCAACTTCGGAAGCGCCGCGGCATGGCCGTGGTCCTCGTGACGTGCGCGGTGCTGGCCGCAGCGCCCATGACTGCGGCTCAGACGATCATCGTGAACCCGGGCGAGTCGGTGCAGGCCGCGATCGCCGCGGCGCCCAGCGGCGCCACGATCGTCGTCAATCCGGGGACCTACGTCGAGAACATCGACCTGCTGGGCAAGGCGCTGACGCTGTGCTCAGCCCAGGGACCCGACGCGACGCGCCTCGCCGCGCCGATGGCCGGCGGCAGCGTCATCCGATGCGTCAGCGGCGAGACCGACTCGACCATCATCAGCGGATTCACCATCCGCGGCGGATCGGCGACCGACGGCGCGGGCATCCTGATCGTCGGGGCCTCGCCGCGCATCGAATCATGCACCATCACGGGGAACACCGCGACGGACCGGGGCGGGGGGCTGGCGAACCTTGGCGGCTCGCCGAGCGTGCGCAACTGCGTGTTCGTCTCGAACGTCTCGGGCCTGGGCGGCGGCCTGCACAGCACGGGCCCCATCACGCTCGAGCGGTGCATGTTCGAGTTGAACCGCGCCGACCGCGGCGGTGGCGCACACGTGGAGGACGGTGAGCACACGCTCACGGCCTGCCAGTTCCACGGCAACGGCGGCAAGGCCGACTTTGGATTCGGCGCTGGCCTGAGTCTGCTGCGCAGCGACGGGGCCATCACCGAGTGCACCTTCTCCGCCAACAAGCAAGTCACCGGCGGCGGCATCTTCGGCGAAGACTCCAGCCCGGTCCTGACCCGGTGCGAGTTCCTGGGCAACTCATGCGAGGCCGGCGACGGCGGCGGAGCGGCCTTCATCGGCGGGGCGCCGACGCTCCAGGAGTGCGTGTTCGAACACAACGTGACCAACTTCGGCACCGGCGCAGCGCTGGCCCTGCACCAGACCGGCGCGCTCGTCTCCGGGTGCGAACTGCGGGCCAACCGATCGGTGGGCCTCATCGGAGCGTCGGGCGTGTCGATCGACGGCGGTGCGCCGGCGGTGGTGCTGTGCCGGCTGGTCGGCGGCGAAGGCTCGGCCCTCGCGGTGCTCGACGGGACGCCGCTGATCGCCGTGTGCGTCGTGACCGCGAACCGGGCGCTCAGCGGCGGGGGCGTGCGCCTCGCCGGCGGGGTGCCGATCATCGCGAGCACCACGATCGTCGGCAACCTGTCCAACGTGGCGACGGGCGGCGGGGTCCTCATCAGCGGCGGGACGCCGCGGCTGGTCGGGTGCACGCTGGTTGGCAACCGCGCGCCCATGGGCGGGGGCGTGCACCACACAGGCGGGACGCCCACCATCGCCGGCTCGATCATCTGGGCCAATGGGAGCCTTGACGGCGGGCCGGCGATCGAGTCGCCGGGCATGGAGATCACCTATTCCTGTGTCCAGGACGGCTGGCCGGGGGACGGGAACATCTCGCTGGACCCGCTGCTGATGGCCGACCCGGACGCGGGCTATCGCCTCCTGCCGGGCTCGCCGTGCATCGACGCGGCGAGCAACGCGGCCTTCCCCGCCGATTCCGCGGACCTCGACGGCGACGGCGATGTCTCGGAGCCCCTGCCGTTGGACGTCCTCCGCCGGGCCCGCTTCATCGACGACCCGGCGACGCAGGAGCCCGTGGGCATCCCGCCGCCGGTGGCCGACATGGGCGCAGCGGAGTATCAGGCGGCCGACGAGCACTGCCCGGCGGATTGGAACCGCGACGGAAGGGTCAACTCATTTGACCTCTCGGCGTACCTCTCCGCGTGGCTGGCCGGGCAGACCGATGGCATCTGGATGACGGACATCAACGCGGACGGCCGCCTGGACTCGAAGGACATCAGCGCGTTCCTGATGCAATGGATGTCCGAAACGGGAGGATGCTGAGGGCGGCCCCCGCGCTGCGCTCCGTCACGCCTTGCCGGATCGCGCCGGTCCCATCTTCTTGAAGATCATGAGATAGTTGAACCCTCGCAGGAAGAAGTTGCCTTCTTCGGCCGCCTTGTGCCAGTTGCCGCGCCGGAGTTTGTCGTTGTGGCGGACAACGGCGATGATGTCGATCGGACGCAACATCGTGCGGAGGATGCCGAAGAGTTCGAAGCCGATCGGCATGAACACGCCGCCTCCCTCTCCGGCGGGGCCGCGGCGCTTGCGCCACGAGTCGCTGACGTAGACCGCCATGTACCGGCGCGGGCGCAGCACGCGGTAGGCTTCGCGGAAGACCGCGGCCATGGCGTCGTAGTACGCCTGCCCACCGGTCTCGGAATCCGGCGCCGCGTCCAGTTTGCCGATGCAGCGCGGATCGTCGGAATACGTGATGTGCGTGGAGTAGGGGGGATCGACGAAGTAGAAGTCCACGACCTCATCTTCGAGCGGCAGCGAGCGGGCGTCGGCGCGGAAGATGTCCGGCCGCGACGGCGCGAGGTCGTACCCCAGCCCGCGCCGGCCCAGATCACGTGCGACGTCCAGCGTCGTGCCGCTGCCGCACATCGGGTCTACCACGAGGTCCTTCTCGCGCGTGTAGCGGACGAGCAGTTGCCAGATCACCCAACTCGGCGTTGCCCCCTGGTACGCCTGGTCCCCCTGTCGCCCGGGGCTCTGGCTCTTGTGGACCTTCCCGTCCAGCACGTAGGCGTCGTAGTGCTGACTCGGGTACTCCCACAGCGTCGTGGTCATCAGACGCAGCGGCGGCCTGCGCACGCCCCGGCCTTTCGCGCGGTCGCCCGGCGGCCGCGGCTCGCGGCGGCCCTTCGACTCCGTTGGGCGTGAACCGGGAGCCGGACGCTCGCTCACGGCAGCGCCTCCAGCAGCCGCTCGATGGCCTGCTCCACCGGCAGTTCGACGCGTGCGCCGGCCGCGCGGGCGTGCCCGCCGCCGCCGAGCGTCCCCGCGACGCGGTTGACGTCCACAGCGTCGGAGCCCGGCTTGCTCCGAAGGCTGATCTTGGTGACCGGCTTCTCCGCGGCGCCGTTCTCGGGCTTCTCTTCGGTGACCAGGGCGGAGACGCGCACGCCGGCGATCGTCATCGGGATGTCGATGAAGCCGGTGGTGTCGCTGCGGTCGGCGCCGGCGGCGGCGAAATCGGCGCGACGCAGCGTCATGATCGCGACGGCGCCGGACCGCTCCAGCCGCAGACCGCCGAGCGCGCGGCTCATCAGCCGCAGACGCGCCGCCGTACCCTGCTGCTCGATCAACTCGTACAGGTCGCTGTGCACGACGCCGGCCGCGAGCAGGTCGCCCGCCAGGTGCATCGCCTCCGGCGTGACGCTGGAGTGGCGGAACCAGCCGGTGTCGGTCGCCAGGCCGAGGTACAGCGGCTCGGCGACCTCCACGGGCAGCCGCGCCGGCGAGCCGACGCCGAGAATGGCCGTCACGACCGGGGCCACCAGTTGCGTCGTCGCCGCCGCGGTGGAGTCGATGATCCGCATCGCCGCCGCCGCGGTGTCGCCGTGGAGGTGGTGGTCGATCAGCACGGCGCGATCGGCCCGCGGTTCGAGCCACGGTCGCAGTTCGGCCAACTGCGACCACGACCCGGTGTCGAGCACCGCGATGACATCCGGTTCCGGCGAGGGATCGAAGGCCGAACCATCGGCGGGCCGCATCGGCTGGCCAGGCGCGAAGATTCTCACCGGAGTACCGCGGACGATCGACGGCAGCCACCCCGGCAGCGGGCTAACGAACCACGCCTCGGCATCCACATTCCTGAGCCGAAGCGCACGGACAAGGCCCAGGGCCGAACCGGCCGCATCGCCATCGGGCTTGGAATGCGTGACGACGACGACCCGCTTGGCACCCGCGAGTGTGCGGACGACCGTATCGGGATCGGTGTTGGAGGTCCACTGCCCGCGGGCCGTCTGCGTCATGCGCTTACCTCCGCGCCCGCCTCGCTGACGATCTCAAGCGTGCGCTCGCAGTCGCGACGCATCTGGTCCACAAGGGCGTCGACGGACTCAAACCGGATCTGATCGCGCAGCCACGCGATGATGTCGAGTTCCATCGTCCAGCCGTACTCCGGCAGCCCCGGCAGGGGGGCCCAGGCGTCAGCAGCGACGGTCGCCAGCGGCTCCCCCTCGGGCATCAGGAACGCTTCGACGGTGCGCATCCGGTCGCCGAAGGTGGCCCGCTCGCCGACGTGGATCGCCGCGGCGTACGTTCCCCCGCCGGGGACGCGGGCGCGGCCGGCGTACACGCCGTCGGCCGGCAACAGGCAGGGCGTGCTGAGGTTGGCCGTCGGGAATCCCAGGCCGCGCCCCCGACGGTCGCCGCGGACGACCTGGCCGGGGAGCATGTACGGCCGACCCAGGAGGATCGCCGCGTCGCGGACCCGTCCGTGCCGGACGAGCCAGCGGACCATCGTGCTCGAGACGGTGACGATGCTGTGGTCGCTCAGGACGGCGGTGACGGGCTCGACGATCTCCACGCTGTAACCGTGCGCGTCGCCCAGTTCGCTCAGCGTCCACACGTCGCCGGCGCGGCGGTGGCCGAAGCGGAAGTCGCGCCCCTCGACGATGCCGATCGGGGCGTACTCCGCGACGAGGCGCGAGACGAACTCGGCCGGTGAGAGGCCCAGCAGGTCGGGCGTGGGCGTGAGGCGGACGACGCGGTGGACGCCCGCCTCGCGGAGCGCCCGCTCGCGGGCTTCAAACGTGCTCAGGCGGGCCGGGGCGGCGTCGGGGCGCAGGACCTCGAGCGGGTTGGGATCGAAGACCAGCGCGACGGCCTCGGTCGGGCGGCCGGAGGAGTTCGCGGCGTCGGCCAGGGCCCGGGCGCGGCGCGCAAGGGTCTGGTGGCCGATGTGGACCCCGTCGAAGGTTCCGATGGTCAGGACGGTCGCCAAGCCTCTACGGTAGCGCGGCCGTGGGGTCGCGTGGCGTCGCCGTGGGTGGCCGCGGCGGCGCGGGCCGTCCGGGCCGACTCGCCGTGCGCTTACACTTGGGCGGAGCCGGCGCGGCGCAAACGCGGCGGCTTGTTCGCACGCTCTTTGCACGGAGCCCGCCGCATGGCTCTTTTCGGCCGCAGGTCCAAGTCCGCCCCATCTTCTCCCTCTTCCACCGCGCGGGCGGGCGCTGCTGCGCCACGGTCGCCCGTGAGCGTCGCGGCGGACGGCCGGGCCGCTGGCGCCGGCGCGGCGGCGATCGCCGCGCTTGAGCCCCGGATCCGCGAGATCGGATCGGACATGCTCGGGCGGGCGCGGGCGCACAAGGCCGGTGTGCTCTCGGCCCAGTTCTACTCCGACAAACTCATGAACTGGTCCATGAAGGACCAGAACTTCAAGGTGCAACTCTTCCGGTTCGTCGACGCGTTCCCGATGCTGCGGAGCAGCGACGACATCTACGACCATCTCACGGACTACCTCTTCCAGCCGGGGGTCAAACTCCCGCCAGGGATGGAGACGATGCTCCGGGCCGGGGGGCTCGCCAAGGGGCTGACGGCCTCGACGATGGCGGGACAGATCAAGTCGATGGCGTCGAAGTTCATCGCGGGGACGGACGCCGCCAGCGCGCTGGGGAACCTGAAGGACCTGTGGAAGGACGGGATCGCGTTCTCCGTGGACCTGCTCGGCGAGGCGTGCGTGAGCGACGCGGAGGCCGACGCGTACCAGGCCAAGTACCTCGACCTGATCAACAACCTGCCCGCGACGGTCGCATCCTGGCCCGCGAATCCGCGGCTGGAGACCGATCACCTCGGCCCGATCCCGCGGACCAACGTGTCGATCAAGATCTCGAGCCTGTCGGCTCGCTGCGACCCCATCGACACGGAGGGGTCGATCAACGAGTTGATGAAGCGGCTGGGGCCGATCCTCGAGGCCGCCGGGCGCCAGGGCGTGTTCATCAACTTCGACATGGAGCAGGAGTCCCTCAAGGACCTGACGCTCGATCTGTTCATGCGGTGCGTCGAGAAGTGGGACTTCCAGGCCGGGCTGGCGATGCAGGCGTACCTGAAGTCCGGCGAGAGCGATGCGAGGCGGATCTGTGAGTGGGCCCAGCGCACGGGCAAGCAGGTCACGGTGCGCCTGGTCAAGGGCGCGTACTGGGATTACCAGGTCATCCACGCGGAGCAGCAGGGGTGGCCGTGCCCGGTGTGGACGACCAAGCGCGAGACGGACGCGTGCTTCGAGCGGATGACGCAGATCTTCCTCGACGCCTGCCCGCGCGACAGGCAGCAGGGGGGCGTCAAACTGGCCCTGGGGTCGCACAACGTGCGGTCGATCGCCGCGGCGCTGGCGGGGGCGGAGGCGCGGGGGCTGCCGCACAGCGCGATCGAGTTGCAGATGCTGCACGGCATGGCGGACCAGCTCAAGTACGCCGCGGCGGAGATGGGCCTGCGGATCCGCGAGTACGTGCCGGTGGGGGAGATGATCCCGGGGATGGCGTATCTCGTGCGCCGTCTGCTGGAGAACACGAGCAACGAGTCGTGGCTGCGGGCGGGGTTCCTGGACAACGCGGACGTCGGGGCGCTGCTGGCCTCGCCGCACGTCGCGCCGCAGGCGGCGCCGCAAGCCGCGAGCAACGGCCACGCGGCCCCGGTCGTCGGGGAGACGGTCAAGGACCTCGCGGAGATCGCTCCCGAGCGGCACAAGTTGTCGGCCGCGGATCCGGGCGTCGGCAACGGGCGGCCGTTCTTCAACGAGCCTCTGCGCGACTTCTCGAAGGCCGCGCAGCGCGAGGCGTTCGCGCGGGCGGTGGCGAGGGCATCGGTCCCGCAGGTGGCCAACGACCGCACACCGCAGGACGCGGACCGGATGCTCGCCGCGGCCGTGGCGTACTTCCCCACGTGGCGCGACACGGACCCGCTGGCGCGGGCGGCCGTGCTGACGAAGGCCGCGGCGCTGATGCGCGAGCAACGCGACACGCTGGCGGGCGTGATGATCAAGGAGGCCGGCAAGACGTGGCGCGAGGCCGACGCGGATGTGTGCGAGGCGATCGACTTCTGCGAGTATTACGCGAGGGAGGCGGTTGGGCTCTTCCGACGGCGGCGGCTGGGGCGGTTCATCGGCGAACTGGACGAGACGGTGTACCAGCCGCGGGGGGTGGCGGTCGTGATCTCGCCGTGGAACTTCCCGCTGGCGATTTGCACTGGGATGACGGTCGCGGCGCTGGTGACGGGCAACACGGTCGTCGTCAAGCCCGCGGAGCAGACGCCGGGGATCGCCTCGATCATGTGCGACATCCTCTGGCGGGCCGGGGCGCCGCGTGAGGCGCTGCACTTCTGCCCCGGGATCGGTGAGACGATCGGTGCGGCGCTGGTGCGCGACCCGCGGACGGCGCTGATCGCCTTCACGGGGTCGAAGGCCGTCGGGCTCGACATCCTGCGGGCCGCGGGGGACACCAAACCCGAGCAGGAGCAGATGGCCGCGATGGGGATGGGGGGCGTCAAGAAGGTCGTGTGCGAGATGGGGGGCAAGAACGCGATCATCATCGACACCAGCGCGGACCTCGACGAGGCGGTGCTGGCTGTGCGCCACAGCGCCTTCGGCTTCCAGGGCCAGAAGTGCTCGGCGTGTTCGCGGCTGATCGTTGTGGACCCCGAGGGTGAGCGAGGGCCCGCGATCACGCACGTCACGCGGCGGCTGGTGGAGGCGACGCGGGCGCTGGTGATCGGCGACCCGGTCCACCCGGGGACGGACGTCGGGCCGGTGATCGACTCGGAGGCCAAGGAGCGGATCCTGCGGTACATCGAGACCGCGATGCGGGAGGGGTGCAGGCTGGAACTGGCGATGCCCGTGCCGCCGGGGCTGGAGTCTGGGCCGGCGACGACGGATGCGCAGCAGGGCTCAGCGGGCATGGCCGGGGGCGCCAAGCACTACGTCGGGCCGCACATCTTTTCGGGCGTGAGGCCGGAGCACACGATCGCGAAGGAGGAAATCTTCGGTCCGGTGCTGGCGATCATGCACGCGCCGACGTTCGAGGCGGCGCTGGATCTGGCCAACGCCTCGCCGTACCGGCTGACCGGCGGCGTCTTCAGCCGCAAGCCGACGCACATCGAGATGGCCAAGCAGCGCTTCCGCGTGGGGAACCTGTACATCAACCGCGGGAGCACGGGCGCGCTGGTTGCGCGGCAGCCATTCGGCGGCTTCGGGATGTCCGGCGTGGGTTCGAAGGCCGGCGGCGCGGACTACCTGCTCCAGTTCGTGGAGCCGCGGGCGATCTGCGAGAACACGCTGCGGCGCGGGTTTGCGCCGGAGTTGTAGGGGGAGGCATCAGGCATTGGGCACTAGGCACTAGGGGGAGGACTGAGTTCTCTGCTGCTTTGGCCCTTTGGCGCTTTGGCCATGCGGCGCTTTGGTTGTTGCCGTCCTGCCAAGGTTCCGCAGGCAGCACACGTGGCGAGCCCACGGCCGCCTTCCGGAGGCCCCGGTGCTTGGCCGGGGCCTCAGACAAGGTCGGCACGGCCGATGGC
>CALAFV010000235.1 GCA_937891445.1 uncultured Phycisphaerales bacterium
AATGGAAAGTGGAAAGTGGAAAGTGGAAAGTGGAAATGGGGGGGCGAGGGTCAGTTGTGGGGAGGGGGGGCCTCGGGGTCGTCGTCGTCCACTTCCATGGGCGTGCCGTCGCTGTTGACGACGATGGTCTCCCAGCCGTCGTAGCGGCCGCCGGCGTGGTCGGCGGCTTCGTCGAGTTCGATGGTGATGGCGGAGATGGAGTCGAGGTCAACGGGGTCGGTGCGGCGGAGGCGGAGGCCGTAGGGCTCGTCGTCGTCCGCGACGTTGTCGGCTTCGAGCATCTCGACCTCGAAGCCGGCTTCGCGGGCTTGCCGCGCGAAGGCGTCGCGCGGGGGCTGCTCGGCGAAGTAGATGAAGTGGTCTACGGGGCGGGGGACTTCGAGGGCGTCGCCGGCATGCTCGAGGGCGCGGACGACCTGGGCGTCCTGGGAGCGGCGGAACTCGGGGCCGGAGGGGAGGAGGTACTCGGAATAGACCTCCCACTCGGGATCGTGGGCGACCTCGACTTCGGTTTCGCGGTCCTTGACGGCGCGGAGGACGCTGGTCGCGGCGGCCTCGGAGGCGGCGGGGTCGGGGGTGTAGAAGAAAAAGTGGCGCCGGCCGTCGGTGATGACGCGGCCGACCATCGCGGCGCCGGTGGCCTCCATGCGAGCCAGCAGCGGGTCCTCGAGGGCGTTGACGGCGTCGAGGTCGCTGGCGTCGGGGAGGCCGCTCTCCAGGACGGCGTTGAAGCCGATGGTAACGCGGACCAGGTGCGGGCGGCGGTCGTCGGGAGCAACCTCGGTGAAGGCGAGGTCAACGGTGATGAGGGCGAGGGCGTCGTCGCGCTCGGCGTCGAAGCCGATCCAGTGTTCGTCCATCGGGGCAGCGTAGCAGAACGGGGTGGAGCGTGGGAGGGCGTTGGGAGGATGGGGAGAGGGGGAGGTGAGCAGGTGAGCGGGTGAGTGGGGAGCCGCTGGTGGTCAGCGGTTAGATTCGGGTCCAGACGAGGTTGATGTTGGCGAGGACGGCGTCGAGGCCGCCGCGGAGGTTGATTTCGTCGCGGAGGTCGGCGTTGGGGAAGCGGGTGTCGAAGTCGTTGATGGCGCGTTCGAGGCGATTGCGGGCGGCGGCGTTGAGGGTGACGCCGCGGGTGGTGAAGCGGTTCGTGGCGCCCGTGGGGACGTCGTTGGCGGTCATGCGGCCGATGTCGGGGACGATGATGGTGACGGTGCTGCCGTCGCGGGTCCATGTGCCGCGGGTGGCGTCGGAGTCGAGGCCGTCGAAGTCGAGGTCGCCGCTGCGGAGGATCCAGGTGCCGTCGGCGCTCAGGACGACGGTGGCGTCCTCGTCGTCGAAGTCGGCGAAGTCGAAGTCGTCGAAGTCGTTGTCGTCGAGTTCGTCGAGGACGCCGCCGGCGCCGCCGCTGACGCGCCATGTGCCGGCGAGGGTCTGGAGCGCGGGATCGAACGGCCCGCCGAAGTCGTCGAGGTCGTCGTTCTCGTCTTCGGCGAGGGTGTCGAGGTTCTCGGCGCGCCAGGCTTCGCCGGGCCGCCAGGAGTAGCGGAGGACCTGACCGGTCGGGTTGGCGCCGAGGGCGTTCACCGTGCCGGCGGGGGAGGTGAAACTGGTGACGCCGGTGAGGGAGAAGTCTTCGGCGCCGGGGACGAGGTCGGTGGCGACCTGCCAGGCGGGGCCGAACTCCGGGACCCACCAGAAGAGCGTGAGGTCGCCGGTGTTGCTGACCGCGCCGATGTTGATGCCGCCCCACGGTGTTGTGGATGCCAGAGGGGTGGGGACGAGGGTCGGTCCGCCGAAGGCGTCGGAGAAGTTGGTCGTCTGCCAGTCGCCGCCGAACTGCGGGACCCACCAGGTGACGATCATGTCGCCGGCGGTGTCCACGGCGGCGATGTTGATGCCGCCCCAGTCGGTGACGAGGGCGGCGGGGCTGCCGGCGAGCGCGGGCGTGCCGGCGATGGCGGAGAGGTTGGTGACGTTCCAGGCCTCGTCGTCGCCGTTGTTGTCGTCGGGCGGGGGCGGGAGCCAGACGGTCTGGAGGTTGCCGGAGGCGTCGATGCCGACGATGTTCAGCGTGTTCCAGGGGGTGACGAAGGAGGCGAGGTCGCCGCGGAAGGCGGGGGTGACCAGGCCGCGGGGGGCGAGGGCGTCGGCGGTGATGTTGAGGAACTCCCAGTCGAAGCGGTTGGCGCTGGAGCCGGAGCCGGTCTGGCGGTAGAGGACCAGGTCGCCGGAGGCGGTGAGGCCGGCGAGGTGGATGCGGCCGTCGGTGGAGGCGAAGGTGGTCAGGCGGGAGGTGATGGGCTGGGCGTCGTCGAGTTCGTCGGTGAGGAAGCGGACGCGCTCGATGCCGTCGTCATCGTCGTCGAGGATGACGGCCAGGCCGGTGGGGGCGTTGACGGCGTCGTAGATACGGTCGTCCTTGGGGTCGCGGAAGGCGACGGCGGAGATGGGGACGAAGTCGTCGGGGAGCCAGGAGTCGAAGTTCTGGCGTCGCCAGTCGCGGTCGGCGTCGTCGTCGTTTTCGGTGAAGGTGACGAAGTCGTTGTTGCGGACGACGGCGACGGTGGTGCGTTCGTCGTCGAAGGTGTCGCCGTCGGCGACGCCGAAGGGGATGGAGTCGAGGAGGAGGCGCGGCTCGATGGGTTCGAGGCGGGCGGGGTCGCTGGGGCGGCGGGAGCGGCGGGGGATGCTGGGCGTGGGGCTCGGGCGCATGGTGGCCTCCGTGGGTCGGCGCGGCGAGCAGCCGCGACTGAGCATCCATATGGGCGAGAGGGGATGTGGTTCGACTCACGGGTGCTGGCAAATACCCAGAAATGGGTTGGCCTGCGCTGCGTGGGATGGGGTGGCGCGCCAGTGGGGCGCGCGGTGGGGATGGGGCGGTCGGTGGGCGCGTGGAGGGATGGAGGGGGGAGAACGCGTGGACGGGGGAGGAGAGGCAGGAGATCGGGGAGGGCCTCGTCCCCGGCGTGCGTGTTACAGCGTGCGGAGTTCGCGCGGGCCGAAGTCGAGTTGCATGGCCTTCTTGGCGAGGTAGAGGGTTTCTTCGGCGATGGCGTTGGCCTTGGCGATGCCGCGGCGGATGACGTCGTGGACGATGGCGTCGCCGTCGGGGCCTTCGAGTTTGGCGCGGCGCTCGCGCATGGGGGCGAGGAGGGCGTTGATGGCCTCGCCGAGTTCGGCTTTGATGTGGCCGTCGCCGATGTTGTCGCCGGCGACGTAGCGGCGCTTGAGTTCGGCGGCGCGCTCGCCGCCGATGAAGACGTCCACGTACTGCATGAGGACGTTGTCGGGGTCGCCGGGGTCGGTGGGGGACTGGCGGCCGGTGGTGATGCGGTTGATCTTCTTCTGGACGGTCTTGGCGTCGTCGTAGAGGAAGATGGCGTTGCCCAGGGACTTGGACATCTTCTGCTTGCCGTCGAGGCCGACGAGGCGGGCGACGCGGCCGATCTTGGCCTTGGGAATCGGGAAGAGGCCGCCGGCCTTGACGTGGTCCTCGGGGGGGACGCGGTTGCCGACGCCGCAGTAGAGTTGGTTGAACTTCAGGGCGACGTCGCGGCACATTTCGATGTGGGCCTCCTGGTCCTCGCCGACGGGGACCAGGTCGGGGCGGAAGGCGAGGATGTCGGCGCACTGGCCGACGGCGTACATGGGGAAGCCGAAGGGGTAGGTGTCGCCCAGGCCTTTGGCCTCGATCTCGGTTTTGAGGGTGGGGTTGCGCATCACCTTGTTGAAGGGGATGAGCATCGCGAAGAGGAAGGTGAGTTCGGCGATGGCGGGGATCTCGGACTGGAGGACGAAGGTGGAGCGGTCGGGGTCGAGGCCGACGGCGAGCCAGTCCTTGACGATGCCGATGGTGTTGGCGCGGATGTCGGCGGGCTTTTCGGCGAGGGTGGTGAAGGCGTGGACGTTGGCGATGAGGAAGTAGCAGTCGTACTCGTCCTGGAGGCGCAGGCGGTTCTCGAGAGAGCCGACGTAGTGGCCCAGGTGCAGGCCGGTGTGGGTGGGGGTGTCGCCGGTGAGGATTCGGGGCTTGGACATGGGGAGGGGAGTTTAGGTCGAGGGAGAGGGGGCGGGACCGGGCGTCAGCAGGCGCGGCTGCGCTTGCGAATCAGGCGGATGGAGGCGGCGCGGGCATCGGGGTCGGGGGCGTCGGCGTGGCGCTCGAGGGCGGCGCGGGCGTCGGGGCGTCTAGTCGGGGGCGGCGGCGAGCCGCGGGAGCGGTCGGCGAACATGGCCCAGAGGAAAATGACCGGGGCGATGAGGGCCAGGGCGATCGTGACGCAGCGCCAGAGCCATGACGGGCTGGTCATGGGCCCTTTCCTCGGGTTTGTGGATCGGGCAGGTCGGGACTACGACGCGGCCAGTGTAACGGCGAGGTTGGCGGCGTTGAAGGCGGCGTGCATGACGATGGGGACGCCCAGGCGGGCGGTTCGTTCGTAGGCGGCGCCGATCGCGACCGAGAGGGTGCAGAGGACGGGCATGGCGTAGATCGGCACGGAGCCGATGTGGACGGCGGTGAAGAGGAGGGAGGTGATGAGGATCGCGGCCCAGTGGGAGCGGGTGAGGGTGAGAAGGGAGGTCTGGAGAAAGACGCGGTAGGTGAGTTCCTCGACGATCGGAGCGCCGAGGGCGGCGGTGAGAACCAGGGCCCAGATCCACGGGTCCGCGCGGCTGTCGAGGATCATCCGCAGTTGCGTGTGGGCGACGGGGTCGGGGGCGATGCCGGTGAGCAGGCCGTAGATCGCGGGGCTCAGAACCCCGACGGCGAGGATGATGGGAGCGGTCAGGGCGAAGAGCGCCAGGCCGGCGAGGAGGTCGGTTGCACGAACGCGCAGGCCGGAGTTGGGGGGGCGGATGGCGCGGGCGAAGAAGGCGACGAGGGCGGCGCCGGCGGTCGCCGCGACGGTGTACGCCGCGACGCCGACGATGGCCTGCTGGCGCAGGTCCGGATCAACGCCGGGCGTCACGCCGACGAGCGCCCCAACGAGGCCGGCGGTGGTCAGCAGCGCGAGGTAGGTGACGACGGCGGCGAGGAGCCAGATGGGCCACGGGATCGCCGCGGCGTGCTCGGGGCGCGCGGGGGTGCGGCGGCGGAAACTTCCCGGGCGGATCAGGTCGGCGTACCAGAGGAATCCCGCGAGTGCGACGCCGAGCGCGACGATGATGAGTTCGGGTGCGCCCGGGCGCCCGGTCGTCGGGAGGGGGGCTGCGCCGAGGGCAACAATCAGCGACATATGCCGCCTCTCCCTCCGCCTTCGGATCCGCCGACCCCGGGCAACGCCGGTGAGGGGCCGCAGCCGGGGCCTCCCTCCCCCCGCGGCGTGCCGGCGGCGCTGGCGGCGGTGGCCGAGCGCAAGCGGTCGGAGGTGCGCGAGGCCCAGAAGCGGATGACCTTTGCGGAGTTAGAGGCTCTGGTGGCGCAGGCGGATGAGCCGCGGAACTTCTTCGCGGCGGTCACCAAGCGTCCGCCGCGGCGGGGGGGCGACGTCGCGGTAATCGCGGAGATCGCGCGGCTGGACGCTTCGGGGCGGGTGCTCCGGCCGGAGTTCGCCAACGGCGGCGGGGCGAAGCCGGGGGAAGGGGGCGCGGGGGGTGGATACGACGTTGCCGCCATCGCGAGACGGTACGACGCGGGGGGCGCGGCGGCGATCGCGGTGGCGACGGACGTCGAGGCGGGGGGGAGTCTGGCGGACGTCGAGGTGGCGCGCGAGGCGACGGGCCTGCCGGTGCTGCGGCGGGATGTGATCGTGGACCCGTGGCAGTTGTGGGAGAGCCGGGCGGCGGGGGCGGACGCGGTGCTGCTGATCGCGGACCTGCTGACGGAGGGGGAGTTGGTGGACCTGCTGATCCTGAGCCAGCAGTTGCGGCTGACGGCGATCATCGAGGTGCGGTCGATGGAGGCGCTGCTGCGGGTGCGGCCGCACGTGGGGTTCCCGCACCGCGCGTACGGGCTGCTGGGGATCAACAACCGCGAGATGCCGGGTGCGGCGTCGCCGGAGGGGGACGTGGCGGGGACGCTGCGGCTGCTGGACATGGTGGACGACCTGACGGTGCTGGTCAGCGAGGGGGGCGTGCGGACGAGGGAGGACGTGGACCGGCTGGTGCGTCGTGGTGTTCGGATTGTGCTCGTGGGGGCGGAGATTCTGCGACGGGAGGATCCGGAAGCGGCAATCGCTGAACTACGAGGCCCGGTCGTGCGTTAGACGCCAAGCCCGCTTGCGGAGGAGCGGGAGGGGCCCGGCCTGCGCGGCCGTGCAGGGCGGTGCAGCCGGTCCGCCGTCGGCCGCCGTGTGAGGATCGGGCTAGAGTTGGACCCTTTTCGGGATGATGAAAGGACGCCACCGGGTGTCTGCCGCCGGGGAAGGGGGGCAGCGGGGGCGTGGGCCGGGCTGGGAGGGACCCGGCAGGCGACGGCCACCGGCGGGACATAGAGACAGGCGCAGCTGAGGCGCAGGAGCATCCGAGATGATCTACATTCGTTCGACCGTCGCGGCAGTTGTCGTGGGTACGCTCGCCTGTGCGGGGGCTGCCTTCGGGCAGGTTGATGAGAACGCTAGGCAGGTGCTGGAGAAGTCCGCAGAGGCGATTAAGGCCGTGAAGGACATCTCCGCAACGGCGCGGCACCACGCGACCGGCCCGATCGTGGGCGGGATGGTGGACACGCGGGGCGAGTTCCGGCTGATCAAGGGGGCGAGCGCCAAGGCGAGCGCGTCGTTCTACCAGGGCCGGGCGAAGTCGCCGAATGGGTCGGGGGACGAGGTGTTCCACTTCTATCTGAACCCCGACCCGGCCGGGACCCTCGTGACGTGGGTGGACGATACGAACAAGGCCGTGCGGACGCGGACGCTGACGGTTCGCACGGAGCAGTACAACCAGGTGACGCTGGGCGAGCAACTGATCATGGCCGAGTTGTTCGAGCCGGATCCGTACGCGAAGAAGCTGCAGTCGCCGAACATCAAGATCGTGCTGGAGGGGCAGGAGGAAGCGGGCGGGGAGAAGTGCGACGTGGTGCGTGCGTCGGCGAAGGAGGGGCAGGCGTGGACGCTGTGGCACATCGCGCAGAGCGACGGTCTGCCGCGGCGGCGCGAGGAGGGGGCGAAGATCGATGAGAAGGGGGAGCCCGTCCGGCTGATCATCGAGTGGAGCGACGTCAAGGTCAATCAGAACCTGACGCGCAAGGACCTGGAGATCGCGGTGCCGGAGGGGTACGTGCTGGATGAGCAGAAGCCGGCGGCCCCCGGGCAGACGGCGGCGGCGACGCCCCCGCCGCCGAAGCCGGAACTCGGCCCGGGCTCCGGGCAGGAGGCGCCGGAGTTCGAACTGAAGTCCGCCGCGGGGGAGACGGTGAAGTTGGCGGACCTGAAGGGGAACGTCGTGGTCCTCGCCTTCGGCGGTACGGCCAACGGCAAGTGGAAGGACTCGCTGCCGGTGCTCGAGGGGCTGGCGCAGTCGTTCAAGGGCAAGCCGGTGAAGGTGTTCGGTGCGGCCTGCCGCGAGAAGAGCGACGAGGCGCCGATCGCGCTGATGAAGGAGAAGGGGTACACGTTCGGCCTGCTGCTGGGCGCGGACGAGGTATCGAAGGCGTACAAGGTGCGCGGCTACCCGAGTTTCGCGGTCGTGGACCGGGAGGGGCGGATGGCGGAGTTCGTGCAGGGCTTCCAGAACGAGGAGAGCCTGCGCGAGCGGCTGACCAACGCGGTGCGTGAGGCGCTGGGGGAGGCCTCGCCGTCGGGCGTCAACGGCGGCGAGTAAGCCGGCCGCGGATTGGATTGAACGAACATGAAGCGGGCGGGCCGAGCGGCCCGCCCGCTTTGTTTATGGGGTGGCGTGTCGGGTGGGGACTGGCGGGGCGGGGGGCGCAGGATCTAACCCGGCCGCTTCCAATCGACGTCGGGGTCCTTCTCGAGACGCGTCGCGGCCTGCTTCATGCAGCGGAGGCAGATGCGGGCCTCCGGGTAGGCGGGGCTCTGCCACTGGGGCTGGTCGCGGTTCTCGAGGCACATCGTGCATTTGGCGCCGGCGAGGTCGCGGCCGCCGCCGAGGATGATGACGTCGGTCATCGCGGTGGTGAGGCACTTGAGGCAGATGAGGGAGCCCTGGTGGCCTTCCACCATGGGTGTGTCGGAGAACTCGGCGCGGCAGAAATCGCAGTAGGAGGCGATGAGGGTGCCGTCGGGGTGGGTTTTGTGCATGGGGCAGGAAACAGGAAGAAGGAAACGGGAAGCGGGGGAGAGCGGGGTTACTCGGCGCCGATGGTCGCCGCGGCGGTGGCGGCGGGGCGAGAGGTCGCCTGGCCGTTGATGGTCGTCACGGCGTCGGCGCGCACGAGTTGGTTCTGGGCGATGAGGCGGTAGACGGCGCAGCGCTGCATCAGATCCTCGTGGCGGCCCTGGTCCACGATGCGGCCCTCGGCCATGACGACGATGCGGTCGGCGGCGAGCACCGTGCTGAGTCGGTGGGCGACGACCAGGCACGTGCGGCCGGCGGCGAACTCCGCGAGGGCCTCGGCGATCTTGGCCTCGCTGTCGGCGTCCACCATGCTGGTGGCCTCGTCGAGGATGAGGATCGCCGGGTCGCGGAGGATGGCGCGGGCGATGGCGAGGCGCTGCTTCTGGCCGCCGCTGAGGCCGGCGCCGCCTTCGCCGATCGGCGCGTCGTACTGGCCGGGCTTCTCGAGGATGAACTCCTCGGCACGGGCGCGGCGGGCGGCGTCGCGGATCTTCTCCAGAGGCGTGTTCTCGCAGCCGTAGGCGATGTTGGAGCGGATGGTGCCCGCGAAGAGGACCGTGTCCTGCGTGACGACCCCGATCTGCCGGCGGAGGCTGCGGACGGAGTAGTCGCGGATGTCGCGGCCGTCGATGAGCACGCGGCCCTTGTCGGGGTCAAAGAGGCGCGGGACCAGGGACAGGAGCGTGGTCTTGCCCGAGCCGTTGGGGCCGACGAAGGCGACGGTCTCGCCGTGGCGGATGGTGAGGGAGATGTCGGTCAGGGCGAGGGAGCCCTCGGCCTCGTTGCCGTCCTCGTCGGTGCGCGGGTACGCGAAGGAGACGCGCTCGAAGGTGATCGAGCCGCCGGGGGCGTGGCGAGGCAAGCGTGGGAGGCGGTAGCCGTGGCCGGGCTCGGGCTGGAGGCCGAGCAGTTGGGCGATGCGGTCGGCGGCGGCGGAGGCCTGCTGGATGTCGTTGAGGAAGCCGGTGAGCGGCTTGAGTTGGGCGGCGGCCAGGCCGAGGCAGGCGAAGACCCCCACGAACTGCCTCGGGTCGAGTCTGCCGTCGATGATGGCGCGGGCGGCGATGAGGGCCATGCCGCCGAGGACGAAGATCGTGAGGGTCTCGATGAGCGGGCTGGCGATGGCCCGAGCGGTGCGGACGCGCATCTCCTGGCGGACGACCTGCTTGTTGATGCGGTGGAAGCGGCCGGACTCGGCCCGCTCGGTCGTGGAGACCTTGACCACGCGCAGGCCGCTGAGGGTCTCGGCGGCGGTCTGGTAGAGGCCGGCCTGGGCCTGCAGCGCGGTGCGGCTGGCGCGGCGGATGCGCTTGCCGAGTTTGCGGATGATGAACCCGAGGACGCCGCCGACGGCCAGGGCCACGAGGGCGATGCGCCAGTCGTACCAGAAGGCGATGGCCATCGCGGCGATGCCTTTGCTGGCCTGGGCGACGGTCTTGCCGAGCAGGGCGTTGAAGCCGCCGCCGAGGGCGGCGGTGTCGTAGACGATGCGGCTGATGGCATCGGTGGTGCCGGTGCGCAGGACGGTGCGCAGCGGGAGGTGGATGGCGCGGCGGAAGGCGTCGCGCCGGATGTTGGCGATCGTGCGGCTGATGACCGTCAGCGAGCAGTACTGGTGGAGGAAGTTGGCGGTGGCGCCGACGATCGTCAGCAGGCCGAGGGCGATGACGATCCAGACGACGGCGGTGAAGCGGCCCTCGGGGAGGGCGGCGATCCAGGAATCGGGGATGTCCAGGCCGAAGCGGGTGAGGTGCTGGTCGAGCCTGCTGGCGAGTTCCGCGAGGGCGGGGTAGTCGCCGGGGGGGATGGCCCGCAGGCCGGGGTCCTCCGGCGGGGTGATGAGGATGTTCTCAAGGACGGGGGCGATGCCGAGCAGGCCCGCACCCATGCCGCCGGCCGAGATGGCCGCGAACAGAAGCGACGCCGCGAGGGTCCAGCGGTGCCGGAGCATGCGGCGGGCGAACTGCCAGAAGGGGGATGCCAACGGGGGAAGTATCCCCTGCCGGGCGGGGGTCCGCCAGCCGCGGGGTTCCCCCGGGGTGGGGGGCTCACCCGGCGGCTGGGCGGGGTGTACCCTGTACGGTCTTGCCGCCTCGGCGGCGTGCGTACCCGCCCACCCGGGTGCTCATGATGAGCCAACCGTCCCCTTTTCCGCAGAACTCGGCATCAGCCGCGTCGGGATCCGCCGCGCCCGGTGCATCGTCCGCGCCCGGCGCGGCGGGACGGACGCCGGCGACGGTGACTGTGATCGTGCCGTGCTTCAACCACGGGCGGTTTGTGGCCGACGCGGTGCGGTCGGCGCTGGCGCAGGAGGGGGCGGAGGTGCGGGTCGTCGTTGTGGACGACGGGTCCACGGACGGGCAGACGCCGGCGCAGTGCGACGCGTGCCTGGACCTGCCGGGCGCGGCGGGGCGCGTGCGGGTGGTGCATCAGGCGAACACGGGGCTGCCGGGGGCGCGCAACGCCGGGGCGGCGGAGGCGCTGCGGGTGGGGT
>CALAFV010000236.1 GCA_937891445.1 uncultured Phycisphaerales bacterium
ACGAGGCGCGGAGCGATCGGCTCGGTGATCGGCGCGCTGGTTGGCGCGCTGGGCGGTTCGGTTGTGCTGCCCATCATCGGGACGATCATGGGGGCTGCCGTGGGCGCGGGGCTGGGGGCGCTGATCGCGGAGCGCCACGGCGGCGCGATGACGTGGCGGCAGTCGGCGAAAGTCGGGGGCGGGGCCGCGGTGGGGCGGCTGGTGGCGACGGTCGTGAAAACGGCCTTGGCCGCGGCGGTCGGGATCGTGCTGACTATTGGGGTGTTGCGCTGAGTCGCGCACAAGGACTTCTGAGCAGCGATGGCGATGCGCTTCCGCAACTCGGCCTACGGCCCGATGCACCTGCGGGGGCTGCTGCGCGCGCGGCTGGAGCCTGGGGAGCGGCTGGTGGGGTTCGCGGCGGCGGAACTGAGCCCGAGCCCGGTGCGCGTGCTGGCGCAGGTGGCGCTGGCGCTGATCCCGGGGTTCGGGCATCTGCTGGCGGCGGCGCACGGCGCGGTGCAGGGGAACCGACGCCGCACGGTGGTGCTGACGAGCCGGCGGATCTTCCTGTTGCGCTCGGATCGCACGGGCGCGGAGCCGCAGGGGCGCGGGATCGTGGCGGAACTGCCGCTGTCGCTGCTGGACGCCGGGTACGAGCCGCCGCTGGACCCGATCGGCGCCCGCGCGGGCGCGGGCTCGCGTACGAGGACCGGGCGGCGCGCAGCGCAGCGCCGGGCGCGCCTGCGGCGGTCGGAGATGGCGCGGCAGGTGTCGGTCTTCACGCTGACGGACCTGCGGCACGGCGTGCGCATTGAACTGGCGCTGGACCGCGCCGGGGGCGGGGCGCAGCGGCTGCGCGAGGCGCTGGTCGTGATGGCGGACGAGCCGGTGATCACTCCCGCCGAGGGGAGCACCCCGGCCGGGGGGGCTGGAGTGGGCGCCGGGGGACGCGACGGGGCCTGGCCGGGCGGTATGCTGGGGGCAGCGCCCGGGTGGGCCGATCTTGATGAGAGGGGGCGTCGGGGTAACCGGGGAGGCGCCGGGGCCGCGACGACGGCGTGACATCCGCGGTCGTCGCCGCAGCGAAAGCCATGTGCGTCGAGCACAGGAGTTGAGACCGCCTCATGCGAGAAACAACGAGCACGGAAGCCACGACGCGGGCCGGAGAACCCGTCACAACGGGGGCGGAGCGCGGGGCGTCGGGCGCCGGGGGTACGACCCGCGGCAGCAGCGCTGGGCGCGGCACGCCCGGCGCGGAGGCCGCGGCGGCGCACGGGCCGGCGTCCGACACGGAGGTGAAGCACTTCGTGCTGGACACGAACGTGCTGTTGCACAACCCCAACGCGCTGTTCGTGTTCCAGGAGCACGAGGTCGTCATCCCGTTCGCGGTGATCGAGGAACTCGACAAGCTCAAGCGGCAGAACGACGATATCGGGCGGAACGCGCGCGAGTGCATCCGGCACCTGGACCGGCTGCGGACCAAGGGGCGGCTGATCGAGGGCGTGCCGTGGGGCGCGCCGCCGGTCGGGGTTGATGGGAGCACGCCTGCGGGATCGGGCGGGACGAAGCGGGCGGGGAAGACCGGGATCATCCGGATCGACATCGGGGAGTACGCGCGGCCGCCGGCGATCGAGGCGGACTCGCCGGACAACCGCATCATTGCGGTGGCGTGGAACCTGCACACCCGCGGGACGCGGACGGTCTTCGTCTCCAAGGACCTCAACGCGCGGATCAAGAGCGACGCGCTGGGGATCCGCACGGAGGATTTCGAGAACCAGAAGGTTGACGCGGACCGGCTGTACCAGGGGTTCATGTCGCTGGAGGTGCCGGGGGAACTGATCGACGAGTTGTACAGCCAGCGGATGCTGGGCATCGACCGGCTGGGGGATGCGCTGCTGGCGGAGACGGCGGACGGGCACGAGTACCGGCGCGAGGTGATCGCGAACCAGTTCATCGTGCTCAAGGACGTGGACGACGAGGGGCACACCGGGCTGGCGCGCCGCCTGGCGGACACGGACCACCTGATCCCGATCACGGGGCCGCGCAAGCCGACGTTCGGGATCATGGCGCGGAACGTTCAGCAGACGATGGCGATGGACCTGCTGCTGGACGACGAGATCAAGATGGTCACGCTGCTGGGGAGCGCCGGCACGGGCAAGACGCTGCTGGCGGTCGCGGCGGGGATGGCCAAGGTCTTCAACGAGGAGCGGTACGACAAACTGCTCGTGGCGCGGCCCATCATGCCGATGGGGCGCGACATCGGGTACCTGCCGGGGGACAAGGACGAGAAACTGACGGCGTGGATGCAGCCGATCTTCGACAACCTGGCGTACCTGCTGAGCAACCGGCTGTCCGGCGACGCGGCGGGGCAGAACGAGGCGAAGCACGCGGCGTCGCTGGCCAACGTCGAGCAGCGGATCAAGCAGCTCATGGAGTCGGGGCAGGTCGTGCTGGAGCCGCTGACGTACATCCGCGGAC
>CALAFV010000237.1 GCA_937891445.1 uncultured Phycisphaerales bacterium
GGCCGCAGGCGCACGTGCCATCGGCCGTGCCGACCTTGTCTGACGCCCCGGCCACGCACCGGGGCCTCCGGGAGGCGGCCGTGGGCTCGCCACGTGTGCGTCCTGCGGAATCAGGCAGGACGGCGGGACCAAAGCAGCAAACCAGCAAAGCACCAAAGCAGCAAAGAAAGCCCCCAAACCCACCACCACCAAGTCCTCAGTCCTTCTCCGCACCCTCTGCCTTCTCTTCGGCGCCGCCGTTGGCGTAGCGAATCAGGCGCGGTACGCCGTCGCGACCTTGTTCAGCGCCTCGCCGATGATGCGGATGTGGTCGTCGCTCAGGTTGTGGTGCATCGGCAGCGCGAAGACCTTCTGCGAGAGGGCGTCGGCGACCGGGGGGTGATCCTTGATGAACTTCTCGAACGCGGGCTGGCGTGTCAGGCTGCGGGGGTAGTGGATCGCCGTGGGGACGCCCTCGGCCTGGAGGGCCTTCACGAACTGATCGCGGCCGACACGGAACTGGGCGAGGTCCATCTGGACGACGTAAAGGTGGTAGACGGGGGTCGCGCCGGGGGTGATCTTCGGCTTCTTCAGACCGGGGATGGCGTCGATGATCGCGTCGAGTTTCGCCGCGGCGTCGCGCCGGCGCTGCGTCTCGGCCTCGAGCCGGTTGAGACGCGAGCAGCCGATGGCGCCGGTGATGTCGTTCATCCGGTAGTTGTAGCCGATCTGGCCGTGGAGGTACTTGTCGGTCTCGCCGTGGCTGCGAAGCAGTCTGATCTGCCGCGCCAGGTCGTCGTCGTTGCAGGTGACCATGCCGCCTTCGCCGGTGGCGAAGTTCTTGGTGGCGTAGAAGGAGTAGGTCACCGCGTCGCCGTAGGCGCCGATGCCGCGGCCCTTGTACGTCGCGAGGATGGCCTGCGCGGCGTCGTAGATCACGCGCAGTTTGTGTTTGGCCGCCAGAGCCTGGATCGAGTCGATGTCCACCGGGCAGCCGTACAGGTGCGTCGCGGCGATGGCGGTGGTCCGCGGCGTGATCCGCCGCGCGGCGTCGGCGGGGTCGATCTGGTAAGTCTCGGGGTCGGCGTCCACGAAGATGGGGTTGCCGCCGCGGGCGACGACCATGGAGACGGTGGCGATGAAGGTCCAGGAGGGGACCAGCACGTCGTCGCCGCGCTCGAAGAGCGGCTCGTAGGCGAGTTGCAGGGCGCAGGTGCCGTTGGCGCAGGTCATGGCGTGCCTGGCCTCGGTCATCTGCGCCATGCGCTGCTCGAGTTCCTCGCACCGCTTGGCGGCGCGGAGCATGCCGGAGCGAAGCACGGCCGTCGCGGCCTGGATGTCCTCCTCGGCCAGGCCGGTGGACATGAACGGAACGGCGGTCGCGGAGACGGGCGTGCCGCCGTCGATCGCGAGCGTGGGGACAGGAACCGCGATGGGGGCGCGACGGGCGACGGTCGGGGTGGACATTCGGGGCTCCCGGGAGGGGACGACGCTCGCGGCACTCGGTACGGACACTGTTCGACGAGGATGCGCGAGGCCGGGGCGAAGCGTAGCACGGAGAAGCAAACGCGAGCGGGAGTGGGGTGCGGAACGCCGAGGCGAGGAGAAGGTAGAGAGGAAGAGACCGCTCACTTCGTTCGCGGCTCGTCTTGGCTCGCGTGTTCTCGGACCCGCTCAGACGCGCGGCTCGGTCGTCGAGAGTTTGGCGAGATCGTCCTTGTACTGCTCGCGCAGCGGCTGGACGACCTCGGCGAGGAAGCGGTCCACCTGCTCGACCGACCGCCCGACGTAGGCCATCGGGTCCATGACCTCGTCGAAGTTCACCTTCGCGAAGTGCGCGTCGGCCTTGAGGCGCTCGATGAGGTCGTTGGGCTTGCCTTCCTTCTTGACGCGCAGCCCCGCGGCCTGGGCGTGCTGGCGGATGACTTCGTGCAACTCCTGCCGGTCGCCGCCGGCCTTGACCGCGGCCATCAGGATGTTCTCGCTGGCCATGAAGGGCAGTTCGGCCATGAGGTTGGCGCGGACGGTGGCCTCGTGCACCTCCAGCCCGCTGGCGACGTTGTGCATCAGGTCCAGCGCGCCGTCGAGAGCGAGGAAAGCCTCGGGGAGCGAGAGGCGGCGGTTGGAGGAGTCGTCCAGCGTGCGCTCCAGCCACTGCGTCGCGGCGGTGTCGAAGGCGTTGCCGACGAGATTCATGACGAACCGCGAGAGCCCGCAGATCCGCTCGCAGCGCATCGGATTGCGCTTGTAAGGCATGGCGCTGGAGCCGATCTGCTTCTCACCAAAGGGCTCGTCGATCTCCTTGCGGTTGGAGAGGAGGCGGATGTCGGTGGCGATCTTGTGGAGGACCGAGGCGACGGAGGCCAGATCACTCAGAACGAGCGTGTCCAGCACTCGCGGGTACGTCTGACCCATCAGACACCGGCTGCGCCAACGGCCGATCTCGGCCAGACCCGCACGCCCGCCATCGTGATCGTTCGCCGGATCGACCGGCGCCCCCCCGTACAGTTTGAGCAACACGCGCCCCTGGAGCGCATCAACCAGCGACCCATCTCCTTGCGCAAGCTCGAAGAACGACGCCTGCGTCCCGGTCGCGCCCCGCACGCCGCGCTCGGTCGCCCCCGAGTCGCTGATGAACTCCTCGCGGCTGCGCAGGCGGAAGAGCACGATGGCGAGGTCGCTCGCCCAGTTCGCGATGCGGCGTCCCACCGTGACCGGCTGCGCCGGCTGGTAATGCGTGAAGCCGAGGGTCGGAAGGCGCTTCCACCGCGCCGCCTGCTCCGCCAGCGAGAACACGCAGCGAGCGACCTTCTGCTCAACGAGGGCGAGCGCTTCGTCAATCAGCAGCAGATCCGCGTTGCTCCCCACATCCTCGCTGGTCATCCCCAGGTGGATGATCCCCCGCGCCTTCGGGCACCGATCCCCCCACGCGTGGACGTGGGCCATGACGTCGTGCCGCAGCCGCCGCTCGTGCTCCTTGGCCCGCTCGATGTCCTCGTCGGTCACCTCGAGGTTGGCGCGGAGTTCCTCGACATGCTCCTTCGTCACCGGCAGGCCCAGTTCGTGCTGGGCCTCGGCGACGGCGAGCCAGATGCGGCGCCAGGTCTGGAACTTGTGGCGCGGCGACCAGATCCGGAGCATCTCCGGCGAGGCGTTGCGCTCGGCCAGGGGGGAGGTGTACGTGTCGTATTGGCTTGGCATGCTCACGCTGAACGCCGCCTGCGCTGGGTGGGCGGCGCATCCTGGATCGACTCGATCAGCAGCACATCGATGTCCACCGCCCGTTCCGGGCCGACCCAGAGGATCATCCTGCGGCCCCCGGGGGAAAGCGAGACCAGTTCCGGATGCCGCACCTCAAAGCGGTCGCCGCTGCCCATCTTCAGCACGAAGGGCTTGAAGGGCGAAGCCTTGAGCCGGTCCCTGATGGCGTCTCCGATCATGCGGCGAAAGTCTCCGGGCGTGGAGGAACCGATTCTAGGGTGGAGCGTCGGGGACTCGGGCCGGCGATGCGTCCGAGTGCCCCGCGCTCGCGGATAAGGTACCGTCACCCGTCTCCCCCACCGCTGCCGACACCAGCACGGAGGCACCCTGACGACCGCACCCCGGCCATCCCCGCAGCAGCGCGCAGCCGTCTCTCCTGGCGCGGCGGCATCGGCCGACTTCGCGGACGCCCAGGAGCAGGCGATCCTCCGCGCTGTCCGCGACGGCGAGCCCGGCGCCTGGGGCCGGCTCGTCATGCACTACCAGGACCGCGTCTACGCCACCTGCCTCCGCATGGTCGGCGACCGCGACGCGGCCGCCGACCTGGCGCAGGACACGTTCGTCAAGGTCATCCAGGGGCTGGGGAGTTACGACGGGCGGTCGAAACTCTCGACGTGGATCACCCGCGTCGCGATGCACGCGTGCCTGTCGTGGAAGAGGTCCCAGAAACTGCGGCGGCACGCCTCCCTGGACGCGGTCGGGGATGG
>CALAFV010000238.1 GCA_937891445.1 uncultured Phycisphaerales bacterium
CGGAGCGCCGGCTGCCTCCTCGATGCGGCCGACGACCGCGCCGACGGGGACCGTGTCGCCGACGTTCGCGGCGGTCACCAGCCGCCCTGCGGCCGGGGCCACGATCTCCATGGTGATCTTGTCGGTCTCCAGGTCGAGGACGGGCTCATCGCGCGCCACAAGTTCGCCGGACTGCTTGCGCCAGGCGGCGATGACGCCGGTGCGGACGGACTCGCCCATCTCGGGAATGACGATGTCGGTTGCCATGTTGGGTGAGACTAGGGGACCTTGGGACGGGACGCGGACGCCGCGGGTGCGGGATCGGCCGCTCAGACGCGGGTGGAGACCTTCTTGGGAGCCTTGGCCTTGGGCGCGGCGCCGTTGGGGCCGGCGTGGTCCTTCGCGGCGCCGGGGGCGGGCCCCATCGCCGCGGTGATGACCTCCTCCTGCTGCTCCTTGTGCTTGTGCTTGGAGCCGACGGCGGGGGTCGCGCTGGTCGGACGGCCGACGTACTCTGGATCGACGCCGAAGCCGGAACGGAGTTGATCGGCGACGAACGCGTACGCGCCGGCGTTGCGCGGCTCCTCCTGGCACCAGATGAGTTTCGCGTTCTTGGGGTACCGCCCGAGCACCTCGCGGAGCAGCGCCTCGTCGAACGGGTAGAGCTGCTCGATACGGACGATCGCGGTGTCGGTGCGGCCGAGGGCCTTGCGCCGGGCGTCGAGTTCGTAGTAGATCTTGCCGGTGCAGAGGATGATGCGGCTGACGCCCTTGCGGTCGGCGGCGGGCGTCGCCGCGGCGAACATCGGGTCGTCGAGGACGTTGCGGAAGTGGCCGGTCGTCAGTTCCTCGATGCGGCTGGTGACGACGCGGAGCATGCTCTTGGGCGTGGCGACGATCAGCGGCTTGCGGAACGGGGCCTTGATCTGCCGCCGGAACATGTGGAAGCACTGGGCGGCGGTCGAGGGGTAGACCACCTGCATGTTGTTGTCGCCGCAGAGTTGGAGGAAGCGCTCGATGCGGGCCGAGGAGTGCTCGGGCCCGGCGCCCTCGTAGCCGTGCGGGAGCAGCAGGACCAGGCCGGACCAGCGCTCCCACTTGAGTTCGGCGGAGGCGAGGTACTGGTCGATGATGACCTGGGCGCCGTTGGCGAAGTCGCCGAACTGGGCCTCCCAGCAGACGAGCATCCTCGGGTCGGCCAGCGAGTAGCCGTAGTCGAAGGCGAGCACGGACATCTCCGACAGCGGGCTGTCGTAGATGCACAGGCGGGCCTGCTTGGTCTTGCCGATCGCCGGGTCGTCGGGCGTCTCGGCGATGGGGCGCATCGCGTTGAGCGGCGTGTAGGGCTCGCCGGTCTTGTAGTCGCGCAGGACGGCGTGGCGGTGGGAGAAGGTGCCGCGGCGGGCGTCCTGGCCGCTGACGCGGACGGCGTGGCCCTCCAGCAGCAGCGTGCCGAAGGCGATCGACTCGGCGTCGGCGTACGTCAGGTCGCCGGTGCGGGGCAGCGAGGCGCGGTCCTCAAGCAGCCGGCGCAGTTTCGGGTTGACGTTGAAACCCTCGGGGACGCGGCCCAGCGCGGCGCAGACCTCCTGGATCATCTCCATCGGCACGCCGGTGGGGATGGGGTCGAGGGTGTACTTGTGGCTGTACCCCTGCCAGCGCTTCGAGCCCGGGTCGATGACCGGGTCGCGCGGGTTGGACTTGGCGGCGGCCTGCGCGGCCTCGAGGACCTGGTCCATCCGCGAGCGGATCGTCTCCAGGTCGCGGTCGGTGATGACGCCCTCGTCGCGGAGGCGCTGGGCGTAGACCGCGAGCGTGCTGGGCTTCTGGCGGATCAGTTCGGCGAGGATCGGCTGGGTGAACGACGGCTCGTCCTGCTCGTTGTGGCCGTAGCGCCGGAAGCACCAGAGGTCCACGAAGACGTCCTTCTTGAACTTCTGGCGGTACTCGGCGACGAACTGGCCGACGGCGACGACGGCCTCGGGGTCCTCGGCGTTGACGTGGAAGACGGGCGTCTCCACCATCATGCCGATGTCGGTGCAGTAGCGGCTGGTTCGGGCGTCCTCGGGGCCGGTGGTGAAGCCGATGAGGTTGTTCACCACGATGTGGATCGTGCCGCCGGTGGTGTAGCCCTCCAGTTGCGAGAAGTTCAGCACCTCGGCGACGACGCCCTGGCCGATGACGGCCGCGTCGCCGTGGATGAGCAGCGGGATGACGCGGCGGCGCTCGGTGTCGCCCTTGAGGCGCTGCTTGCCCCGGCAGCGGCCCTCGACGACGCCGTTGACGCTCTCGAGGTGGCTGGGGTTGGAGGCCATCGCCAGGTGCATGGTGCGGCCGGAGCGCAGCGGCCGCTCGCCGGAGTAGCCGCGGTGGTACTTGACGTCGCCGCCGGTGTCCGCGAAATCGTCCTCCCAGGAGTCCTCGAACTCGGTGAAGATCTGCTCGTAGGTCTTCCCCATGATGTTGTTGAGGACGTTGAGGCGGCCGCGGTGGGGCATGCCGATGACCAGTTCCTCGACGCCCAGTTCGCCGCAGGCCTCGATGATCCGGTCCATCAGGGGGATGAGGCTTTCGCCGCCCTCGAGGCTGAAGCGCTTGTCGCCGGGGTAGCGCTTGCCGAGGAACTTCTCGAACTGCTCGGAGCGGACGAGTTGCTCGAGGATGTGGGCGCGCTGGCCGCGGTCCAGCGGGATGCGGCCGCCGTCGCGCTCGAATCGCTCGATGAGCCACTGGCGCTCGGCGCTGTCGGAGATGTGCATGAACTCCGCGCCGATGGAGCCGCAGTAGGTGCGTTCGAGGAACGCGATCACCTCGCGGAGCGGCGCGTTGGCGGGCAGGGGGAGGGAGCCGGTGTTGACCGGGCGGTCGAGGTCGGCCTCGGAGAGGCCGTGGTATTCGAGGGTGAGTTGGTCCGGCCGCGGACGGGGGCGACCGAAGGGGTCGAGGTTGGCGCACAGGTGCCCGCGGCGGCGGTAGGTGTCGATCAGACCGCCGACGGCGTGCTGGAAGCGGAGGGTCTCAGCCAGATCCGCCCCCACCCCCCCCACCCCCCC
>CALAFV010000239.1 GCA_937891445.1 uncultured Phycisphaerales bacterium
GGCCGGCGTGCGGCAGGTCCGCGGCGATGCCCGCCTCGGCGGCCGGGCCGCGGGTAAGCAAACGCAGGTCGGCAAAGTTCGGATCGCGCATGATCGTCGGGGTGATGAAGATATACAGCGTCGTGGTGGTTTTCGACGTAGATGTGTCGCGGAAGAGGTGGCCCACCAGGGGGATGTCGCCCAGCAGGGGGATCTTGAAGACGGTGTTGACGTCGGACGTGAACGTGAGACCGCCGACGACGATCGTCGTGTCGCTCGGCACCGTCACCGAATCCGAGCGGATGTTGTTCACCTGGCTCGGCGGGCCGAGACCCTCGCGCGGCTCACCGGTGAAACTTGAAAGCTCGATCTCGTACTGGAGGTTCAGGTAGCCGCCCTCGGAGATCTGGGGCTTGACGCGGAGCGTGGTGCCCGCCTCGGCCTCGCCGCCCTGGGTGATGATGTCGCCCGCGCCCGGATCGCGGCTGATGGCGCCGTAGGGCTCGCGGTTGACGCTGATGACCTCCGCCTCCTCGTTGTCATCCACGAGCAACTGAGGCATGGAGAGGATGCGCGAGTTGTTGGTGCTCTGAAGAACGCTGAGCAGGACGGGAACGAAGTCGGAGCGCACGACCGCGGCGGTGAGGTTGAACGGGCCGACCGAGCCCGGCACACGCTTGGGGTCGAGGATCGTCTGACCCGGTTGGCCCAGACCGAAATCGGTGTTCAGACCGAACTGGCCGGCGATGATCTGGGTCTCAAACGCCATGCGGAAGTCGTCGGAGCCCGTGACCGCGACGATCTTGGCGTCGATGTACACCTGCGGGCGGCGCAGATCGAGGCGCTCGATAAGGCGGGCGAACTGCGGCTGGAGGCGCTTGGGAGCCTTGACGACGACCTGGTTGTTCGCCTCGTCGGCGAGGACGAAGGTGTCCTCGGTGGCACGCACGGCGCTGATCTCGCCGTCGCCGCCGTCGGCCCCAAGGGCACGCTCGGCCTGGCCCTCTCCCTCCTGCGACTGCTGAGACTGAATCAGGGGGGAAGCGTTCGTGCGCCGGCGGTCGCGAGCCCCGCCGCGGGCGAGGTCGCGCCCGATCAGGTCACTGGATCCGGTGCCCTGCTGGTTGGTCAGAATGTTGTTGATGATCTCGGCGACCTTCACCGAGTCGGCGTGGCGGAGTTTGTAGAACTCGACGACGACCAGTTCGGCGCTGGTCAGTTCGCTGAGGCTGTCGATGAGGCGCTGCACCTGCTGGTGCTGCTGCTCGGTGCCCCGGTAGACGAAGCCGCCGGCCTCGGGGAAAACGACAAAGCCGGTGCCCTGCAGGCCGCCGATGCCTCGCTGGCCGCCGACCTGGCCCACGCCCTGGACCGCCATCCCACTGCGAGCGAACTGGCTGGAGGCGTCGAGAAGTCCCCCCTGCTCGACCGTGACGTCGCCCAGGGCCTGGCGCGAGCCCTCCTGGGCGACGGCCGAGGCAGCGCGGCCGACGCCGTACCAGCGGCTGATCAGCGCGTTGGGGACATCCACGATCTTGAGCCGCCGCATCAGTTCGGCGGATTCGTCCGGGCGCCCCCGGAAGAGCAGAGCATTGCCCTGCGGGTCCACCGTGAGGCGGTCCTCGAGGTTCAGCAGCGAGGAGCCGCCGAACCCGGCCGGACTTGCCTGGCCGGCAACGTTGGCGCCCGGGGCCACACGGCCGGGCACGCGGGGAACGCCGGCAGCAATTCCCTCCAACTCGAGAATGCGTTCGCGAGCGTATGACGCCGCGACGTAGCGCAGTTCGATGCGCTCGAAGCCGATGAGCGACTGCTCGTGCACGAGGCGCTGGACCACCGCCTCGACCGCCGCGATCTGGCGCGCCGAGCCGCTGATCAGGATCAGGCTCAGGTCGTCCAGGTACGAGACGATCGCCTGGCCGGGTTGCCGCTGCGACCCCGCCGCGTTCCCCTGCACCACCGGAAATCCGAGCGAGTTGATCGCCTGCGCCAGCGAACTGGGACGGATGCCCGGCGTGGGGATCATGCGCGTGGTGTTGAACGGGTCGGGGCCGATCGCCGACGGCACATCACCAATCTGGGAGATGAAGTAGATCCCCGTCCCGGAGTCGCGCCGGAGCGTGAACCCTTTCTGCTCCAGCAGCATGTTCAGCAGGCGGAGGACCTGGTCCTCGGGAACCTGGATCGGCGTCGGAAGAAACACCTTCTGCCCGAGCAGGTTGCCGTCCTCGATGATGATCTGGAGGCCCAGTTCCTTGGCGATGTAGTCCACCAGGACGTTGAGGTCCACGCCGTCGCGGAAGTTGAGATGGAAGCCGCCGACCTGCGTCTCCGGCTCCCGCGGCGGAGGCGAGGGGGGCGGCGTCGGCGCGACGGGGACGATCTCGATCGGCTGCGGCTGCTCGAGCCCGGCCTCAGGGACCTCCTCGGACTGCCGCCGCTCCTCCTCCGGCTGCTCGGGCGGCTGCCCGCCAGCGTCCTGGGCGGCGGCCACCGCCGCCACGCTCACCCCCGCCGCCCACGCCGTCCACCGAAGGAAACTCGTCCGCTTCATGCGTTCCTGCCTGCTGTGTAGGGTCGTCGTGCCGGCGGCCCCAGCCGCGGGCGTCACACGCCCAACGCCGCTCCCAGCCCCCGAATGCACCCCCCACTGCTGCCGAAGCCCGGCCCGGCCGCGGAGCGTAACCGCCCCGCGGCCTCCACGCTACCAGACGGGCATGAGGAGCGGCTTCCTGCGGCGGCTTTGCCACCAAAGGACGGCGGCGAAACCCCGCGGGTCGGCCCTACGCTCGCTTATGCGGGTCGTCTCGCTCCTGCCTTCGGCCACCGAGATTTTGTGCGCCATTGGCGGCCGCCGCCTGCTCGTCGGACGCTCCCATGAGTGCGACTGGCCGCCGCCGGGATCGCCGGAGGCGGTGGAGCCGCTGCCGGTCCTGACGGCCCCGCGGGTCCGGTTCGCCTCCTCGGCCCAGGTGGATGCCGAGGTCCGGTCGGTGCTGACCCCGGCAGGGAGCGAGGCCACGGCGACGTCGCTCTATACGCTGGACGAGGACCTGCTGGCGGCGCTGGAGCCCGACCTGATCCTGACGCAGGACCTGTGCCGCGTCTGCTCGATCGACCTCGCGTCGGTGCGCCGGATCGCGGAGCGGCTCCCCGGCCGGCCGCGGGTCGTCAGCCTCAACCCGACGACGCTGGAGGGGGTCTTCGACGACGTGCTGACCGTCGGGGCGGCCGTGGGGCTCGAGCGGGAGGCGGAGGCCCTGCTGGTCTCGCTCCGCCAGCGGCTGTACGCGGCGGGCGATTTCGTGAACCCCTACGCGGACGGGCCGGTGGTCGCGGTGCTGGAGTGGACGGACCCGCTGTTCATCGCGGGACACTGGACGCCGCAACTCGTCGAGCGGGCGGGCGGGCGGCACCCGCTCAACCCCACGACGCCGCTGCGGGAGGCCGGCGCCGCCGCGGGGCCGATCGGCACGACCCTCAGAAAAGCCGGGCGGAGCATCACGATCCCGCCCGAGGCCCTGGTCGCCGTGCGGCCGGAGTTCCTGGTGATCGCACCGTGCGGACTGGATCTGGACCTGACCCGCCGGGAGACCGCCGCGCTGACGCGGGCCCCGTGGTGGAACCAACTGCCTGCCGTCGCACAGGGTCGTGTGGCGCTGGTGGACGGGAACCAGATGTTCAACCGGCCGGGCCCGCGGCTGGTGGATGCCTTCGAGTTCCTCGTCGGGCTGCTCAACGACCGGCCGGGGGTGATCCCGGCGGGCTTCCCGTGGGAATGGTGGCGCGGCTAAACGGCCGGAAGGCTCAGTCCACGCCCTGGGCGGCGAGCCAGCGTTCGGCATCGAGCGCGGCCTGGCACCCCATGCCGGCGGCGGTGACGGCCTGGCGGTAGTGCGGGTCGCAGACGTCGCCGGCGGCGAAGACGCCGGGGATGTTCGTGGCGCTCGAACGCGTGCGCAGGGCGATGTACCCGCTCTCGTCCAGTTCGACGCCGCTGCCCTCAAGGAACTTCGTGGCGGGCGTGTGGCCGATCGCGATGAACAGGCCCTTGACCTCCAGCGTGCTGCGCTCGCCGGTGACGGTGTCCTTGAGCGCAACGGCCTCGATGACCTGGTCGCCCAGGACGTCGGTGACAACCTTGTTCCACATCACGCGGGCGTTGGGCCGGGAGAGGAACCGGTCCTGCATGATGCGGCTGGCGCGGAGTTTGTCGCGGCGATGGATGACCGTGACGGTCGAGGCGAACTTGGTGAGGTACGTGGCCTCCTCCATCGCGGTGTCGCCCCCCCCGACGACCGCGAGGTGTTGGTTGCGGAAGGCCGGCAGAGCGCCGTCGCACACGGCGCAGGCGCTGACGCCGCCGCCGATCTGGGCCAGGCGCAGTTCGTTGGGGAGGCCGAGCCAGTTGGCGGTGGCTCCGGTGGCGATGATGACGCTCAACGCGCGAACGGCGCCGCCCGAGCCGGTGTGCAGCGTGAACGGATGCGAGGAAAAGTCGCAGCGGACGATGTCGTCACCGATGACCTTGGCGCCGAAGCGTTCCGCCTGCTTCTGGAACTCGGCCATCAGGAGCGGGCCGGAGATGCCGTGCGGGAACCCGGGGTAGTTCTCGACCTCCGTGGTCAGCATGAGCTGCCCGCCGGGGAGAACAGGACCGGGGTTCTGCTTCGGAACGCCGACGTAGACGATCGGCTGCAACTGGGCGCGGGCAGCGTAGATCGCGGCGGTCCAGCCGGCAGGGCCGGAGCCGATGATGATGCACTTGGCCGGATCGGCGGGGGGCGAGGCGTTGGTCATCGAGCGATCCTAGGGCGGGACAGGAAACGGCCAAAGCACCAAGTGGCCAAAGAGCCAGATCAAGGCGGCAGCCTTCGGCCCCCATTTGGGCGTCTGGCCCTTCCGCCCATTTGGCCGTGATCCCCGGCCCGCTCAGTTGAAGTGCTTGTTCTGGATCAGGTGCTGGCGCAGCAGCGAGATCGTCGGGGGCCAGAAGAGGTAGTCGCCCTCGCGGTAGTCCGGATTGCCCTGTGTGGCGTCGCGGGCCCAGCCACGGACTTCATCAGGCCCGACGGAGTAGATGACGAACTGATCGTCGCGGAGGCGAACAGAGAAGTTGGGGTACTTAAAGCCGGGGAAAACGCGGATCTCGTGCGGCTGCGTCTCGCCGCGCGGCCCCTTGGGCTGGTCGCGGATGGGGACGAAGAACAGGATGTCCGCGCCGTTGGCGTAGGGGTCCTTGTCCACAACCGGCGCAAACGCGGGCCGCACGGCGCTGAGGTCGCGCGGATACTGGTTGTACTGGAGGTAGAAGGCGTACATCGCCAGGCTCATGCGCGTGCCGGCGGCCTCGGCGCGCAGCACATCGCGAAGATTGAAGAACGCCGGGTACGTGTCGTAGTGGTGAGCGATGGGCGCAAAGCCGCTCCTGCCCCGGACCGTCCGCTCGTAGTCGGTCTTCATGGTCAGCACCGGGTCGCGCGGCGGCAGGGCCCACCGCTTCTCGAAGTCGTTGGCGACGTTGCGGAGGGCGTCCTGGACCTCGTACCACCCGGCGGCCTGCGCACGCACCAGTTCCCACCGCGCGGCCTCGGAGAACAGCCGCAGCGGGCGATCGCGCGACGTCACCCACGCCATGGTCGAGGCGAACTGGTCGTTGGGCCGGCGCGTGGACTGGTCGTAGATCCGGTACAGGAGCTGCTCGACGGCGAGCCGGTCCGCGCGGGGGAGCTGGATGCGCTCGATCCCCAGCGGGCCGCGTTTGTCGTCGAGCCGCCGGATGACGTCGGCCAGCACGGTCGGGGTCAGCGAATGCGTCGGCGACTGAAAGTCCTGATACGCCAGGTCGCGCAGGTGCATCAGCGCGAGCATCGTCATCGCCATCCCGATGATCTTCTCCTCCGCCAGTTCGCGGTCGGCGATCTGCCGGGAGAAGAAGAGCCAGTCGAGCATGACTTCCATGGCCTCCGGGCCCTCGCCGGCCGCCATCAGGCGGTTGGCCTCGGCGTGGGCGAGGACCCAGAGTTTGGCGAGGCCGTCGAGGTAGCGGAACTGCGCTGCGGCGAGCATCGGCGGGTCGCCCAGTTCCGTGTACAGGTCGGCGCCGACAAGTTCGTACGAGACCCCCTCGACGCCGTAGGGCTGGGCGAAGACCATGTGCGTGGTGGGGCCCTCGTCCTGTGTCACCTCGGCCAGGGCCTTCAGCGCGTTGCGCTGGGGTTCGGCCATCAGCCACGCTTCCACGACGGGCCACCCCGGAGCGCTCGTCGGGTACAGGATCGGGTCCAACGAGCCTTCGAGTTCGGCCGTGATCCGCGCCTTGCCGACCTGATCCGCCGGCTCCTCGATCTTGGCCACCGCGGGCAGGATGATCAGGTCGCTGCGCTTGTTCTGGGGGATGTTCGCATAGAAGGCATTGGCGCGGGCGACGAAGTCCTCCGCCTGCGCCGCCGCCGGCGCAGCGGCCGCGAGGGAGGCCGCGATCGCGGCGACGGTGGTCAGGACGGCGAGGGGGCGAGGCAGGGTCATCAGACGGTGCTCCGGGACGCTCGCGGCCTGCGGCCGCGCAGGGGTTGGGTGGGGGTTCAGATCCTACCAAACTGGCCCCGCCGGTGTTCGCCCTCGGGACTGCGAACAGGCGGAGGACCAGCGGGAAATCCGGACAGGCGCCGTCGCACCCGACGGCTGCCATCCGATCCGGGTCGGGGCAGCGGCGGTTCCAGCGGCCCCCCGATCGGACGCCCTCGCCCTCCAGCCGGCTCCGCCGCGGATCGGCTAGAGTGCGCGCACGGGTGCGGGTGTGGACCGGGAGTTGGCCATGATCGTCGGTGTTCCGCGTGAGGTGAAGAGCGATGAGTACCGGGTGGGGATGCGGCCGGTGGGTGCCGAGTTACTGGCCCGCGAGGGGCACCGGGTGCTCGTCGAGGCCGGCGCCGGGGTCGGGAGCGGGTTTTCGGATGAGCAGTACGCGGCGGCGGGGGCGACGATCGTGCCGACGGCGGCCGAGGTGTGGGCCCAGGCGGACATGATCGTGAAGGTCAAGGAGCCCCAGCCGCAGGAATACGCGCACATGCGAAAGGGGCAGGTGGTCTTCACCTACTTCCACTTCGCCGCGGACAAGGAACTGACGCTGGCGTGCCTGGAGCGGGGGATCACGGCCATCGCGTACGAAACGCTTGAGGGGCCGCCCGCGGCGGGACGGCGGCCGACGCTGCCGCTCCTGACGCCGATGAGCGAGATCGCCGGCAAACTGGCGACGCAGGAGGGGGCGAAGTACCTCGAGCGGCCGCAGAAGGGGCGGGGCGTCCTGCTGGGCGGCGTGCCGGGGGTCGAGCCGGGGCGGGTGCTGGTCCTGGGCGGCGGCGTCGTCGGAACCTGCGCCGCGAAGATCGCGGCGGGGATGGGCGCCGACACGGTGATCATGGACATCGACCCGGAGCGGATGCGTTACCTCGACGACGTCATGCCGCGGAACGTGCGCACCATCTACAGCGAGCCGCAGGCGATCCGCGAGTATCTGTCGTGGGCCGACCTCGTCATCGGGGCGGTGCTGATCCCCGGCGCCAAGGCCCCGTGGCTCGTGCGTCGCGACGACCTGAAGCGGATGAAGGAGGGGGCGGTGATCGTGGACGTCTCGATCGACCAGGGCGGCTGCGTCGAGACCAGCAAGGTGACGACGCACGGCTCACCGACGTACGTCGTGGACGGGATCGTCCACTACTGCGTGGGCAACATGCCCGGCGCGGTGTCGCGGACCAGCACGGCGGCGCTGACCAACGCCACGATGCCGTGGGCCGTCAAACTCGCGACCGTCGGGTACAAGACCCTCGCCGAGCGCGACCCCGGCTTCCGCGCCGCCATCAACATGGACGGCGGCCGGCTCCTCAACAAGCCGGTGGCCGAGGCGCACGGGCTGAAGGTGGACGCCTGAGCCCGCGCACCAGCCCCGAAGGGGCGAAGAGATGCGCACAGGAGCGCTTCCCCCGCGAGAGAGAACACTGTTGTGTGCGAAAGGAAAGCCCTCACCCCGCCGCGCGGGTCGGCCGCCGGCGCGGGCGTCGCGCCGACTCGGCGCTGGCGCCGTCGAAGTCCGCGTCGGCGCCGATGGGGCGGTCGCTCGGCGACGGGCTGCGACGGTAGAACCGGCTGGGGCGTTCGTCGTTGAGTTGAGCGTTGAGTTTCCGCAGCGCCTCGTCCGCGATCTGGCGGACGCGCTCGCGGCTGATGCCGATCTCCGCGGCGATCTGCTTCAGCGTCAGAGGCTCCTGACCGTCGAGCCCGAAGCGCAGCCGCAGGATCCTCGCGTCACGCTCGTCGATGGCGTCCAGCAGGCGCCGGATCGTGCGGAGTTCATCCTCCTTGAGGATGCACTCCTCCGGCGTGCCGCTCTTCTCGTCCGCGAGAAGGTCGGACATGTTCATCTGCTTGCCGTCCTCATCCAGCGGCGCCTGCGACGGCGCGCGGAACGCCTTGACGGCCCGCTTGATGATCCGCAACTTCTTCAGCGGGAGCTGCATCTCGTCGGCGAGTTCCTGGAGGCTCGGGGGCCGGCCCAGTTCGCTCTCGAGTTTGGCGGACGCCTGCTTCCACCTCGCGATCAGTTCGACCATGTATGCGGGAACGTGGATCGGCTGCACGGCGTTGATCAGCGCTCGCTTGATCGCCTGCTTGATCCACCACGAGGCGTAGGTGCTGAACCGCGCGCCCTGCGCCGGATCGAATCCCTCGACCGCGCGGAGCAGGCCGACGTTCCCTTCCTCGATCAGGTCCTGAAGCGCCAGCCCGCGGTTGGCGTAGTTCTTGGCGATGGAAACCACCAGACGGAGGTTGGAGCGGATCATCCGCTCGCGGGCCACCGGGCAGTTGTCGTTGATGATCGCCCAGCCGAGGGCCTTCTCCTCCTCGGCCGTGAGGAGGGGAACCTCGTTGATCTGGCGGAGGTAGAGCTGGAGTCCCGACTGGATCTCCGCCCGGGAGGCTGACTTGGCTACCTGGGTACCACGCACAGTCGCACTACCTCATCGTGTTGGCGAGAACCGCCGTGGGAGACTGCCCATGGGCGGGCGAGATGCCGGGCAGTACCCTGCCGTTCGCTGGCTCCATCCACGCGGTTGCATCGTCGCGAGCAGTTTCCCGCTTGAGGGAGGGCCCCCTCGCGGCCGGTGCGGGACGGTACGCCGCCGGAGCATCCGGTGCGCAGCGCCGATCTCAGCCCGTCTTCACAGAGTTACCGGCCCCCGCGCGCGAATTTGCGGCCAGGACCGGGCCCCGGCGGCGGGCATCTGAGCGCCCTCTGAACGTATGATTGAGGGAGGGGAAAACGGCCGGGGGGAGGGAGGAGGGCACGTGAGCGCCGACCTGACCAAACTGCTCGAGGAATGGCCGTACGAGCCCGGTCAGATCAACGTCCGCCTCATCGAGGGGGACGACGGCGAGCCCCGGATCCAACTCCGCATCGACCTGGGGATCATGCAGATGCGGACCGAGGGCCGTCCGGACGGGCTGCGGCCGATGGGCCGTGAGAGCCTGCTGGAATACCACGAGATCCGCCTGGACGAGCACATCGAGGAGCACGGCTCCGCCGCGGGGTTCGTCCTGACCGAAGACGACTGCCGCGCGCTCCGCGAGGAAGCCGTCCAGTACTACCACCGGTACGTCTGCCTCATGATCCTGGAGGACTTCGAGGGCGTCGTGCGCGACACCAGCCGCAACCTCCGCGTGCTGGACCTGTGCGCCAAGTACGCCGAAACCGAGGCGGACCGGCAGATGCTCGAACAGTTCCGCCCGTACATCACGATGATGCGGGCCCGCGCCATGGCGAGCCAGGCGCTGAAGGACAACGAGCCCAAGGCCGCGATCCACGCGATCGACCAGGGCCTCGAGGCGCTCCGGCAGTACTTCAGCGAGACGGGGCAGATGGAGGGGTTCGACGAGTCCGCCGAAGTGCAGATGCTCCGCGGGATGCGCGAGGCCCTGGTGCCCAAACTCCCCGTGAGCCAGAAGGCCGAACTCCGCGCACGCCTGGCTCAGGCCGTGGCGGAGGAGAACTACGAACTGGCGGCCATCCTCCGCGACGAACTCCGCACGCTCGGGGATTAGTCCCCCACAACCGCGCATGTCGCCGGCGCGGCGGAACCTTGCACAAGACGGTCAACCCGCTCCCGCCGACGCCTCCGCTCCGTGAGAGCCGTCCGCGGCGGCGATGCGCCCGCGCCGCTGCATCTGCTGCATCACCTGTCGGGCCATCGCCTCGGCCGTCGCGATCTCCGAAACGGTGACGTGATCGGCCCCGAGGTCGGTTGCCCGCAAGGCGCTGGAGAGATACCCGGTCCGCGCCGCGATGAAGACGTGCGGGGCGATCGACCGGATCGTCTGGCACGCTTTGAAGACCGCATCATCGTCGGGGATCGTCAGCACGACGGCGTCGGCACGGTCGATCCCCGCGGCGTGCAGGACTTCGGCGTTGGAAATGTCGCCGTAGACGATCGAACGACCCAGCGCGGCCTGCCGGCGGACGGTGCCGGGGTTGAGTTCGACGACCGTGAACGGGATCCCGGCGATCTCGAACTGATCGCCGACGGCGCGACCGACGACGCCGAAGCCCGCGACGATGATGTGCCCACCCGTTGACGGCCGACCCTCCGGCGGCCCTTCGCCCACGGCGGGCGGCGGCTCGTGCTCGTGCTGGTCGTGGAGCACCGCCGGCGAAATCCACGGCGCCGCGGGAATGCGCCCGACGCGGCGGCGCAGCACGGGCCCCAGGTCGAACAGCGACGGAGTCGCAATCAGCGAGAGCACGACCACGGCGATCACCAGCGACGCGACGCTGTCCGAGATAATCCCCTCCGCCCCCGCCGCCGACAGGATCACGAGGCTGAACTCGCCCGCCTGCGCCAGCGCCATCGCGACGACCGCCGCGACCCCGGCGCTGGCCCCGAAGGCCCAGGCGACGCCCGCCGTCACCGCGGCCTTGAGCGAGACCAGCGCGATCAGGCCCAGCAGCACGACCCACCAGTTCGGAGCGATCGCCGGCAGGTGCATGCGCAGCCCGATGGTCGTGAAGAACACGGCCATGAACAGGTCGCGCATCGGCGAGAGTTGCCCGGCCAGTTGCACGCGGAACGGCGTCGAGGCCAGAATGAAGCCCGCGAGGAACGCCCCCAGTTCCGGGCTGAATCCCAGCGCCGCGGTGAGCAGCGCCGCTCCCAGCGCCACCGCCGCGGAGAGAACCAGCAGGACGTCGCCGGACGACTCCTTGGCCGCCTCGCTCAGCAGCCGCGGCACGACCATACGGCCGAAGACGACCATCGCGGCGACCCCGACGGCGCCGACCGCCTCCGCGAGAAAGATCCCGAGCACGTGCGGCCCCGCCGCCGCCTCGGCCTCCCCCACCGTGCCCCGCAGCGGCTCCCCGGCCCACGCCGCCAGCACCGGCAGCGCGGTCAGGAAGATGATCGCGAACATGTCCTGCACGATGAGGATGCCGAAGATGATGCGCCCGTGCGTGCGCCCGCCCTCGCGGCGCTGCTGGATGATGCGCAGCACGACGGCCGTGGACGACATCGACAGCGCCATGCTCACCGCCAGGGCCGCCGGCGCCGAAAGCCCGAAGAGCATCGCCGCCGGCCAGCCCGCCAGCACCGCGGCCGCGGTGGCCGCCGCGCCCAGCAACAGGATGTGCACCATGCCGGCCCGGATCGAATCCAGGTCCATGTGCAGCCCGATCGTGAACAGCAGCAGGATCGTGGCGAGCGACGCGACCGCTTCAACGCTCTCGGGGTCGTGCAGGACGCCGATGCGCCCGCCGGTGAGGTCCACGATCGCGCCGAGCACCGCCCCGGTGATCAGGAACCCCGGGATCGTGGCCAGATGCACACGCCGCAGAAGCAGCGTCACCACCGAGGCGGCGGCGAGGATGATGAGCAGGTCGAGGACCAACTGCCCCGTTCCATCGACGGGTGCGGCCGCCGCGACCGCGTGCTGGACATCCTGAGCCACAAGGGCGAGCACGGGGCAAGCGTACGCCGCGACGACTGGGCCGCGCCGCCTGGAAGCCGCTCAGGTCGAGAGCGCGTGCCGCTTGAGCACGACGGCAAGGAGCGTCAGGTCAGCCGGCGTGATCCCCTCGAGCCGGCCCGCCTGCCCGAGCGTCTCCGGACGGAACCGCGCCAGCGCCGCCTTCGCCTCGCTGCGCAGTGACGGAATCGTGTGGTAATCGACCGTTGGCGGGATGCGACGGCGCTCGAGTTCGGCCTGCCGCTTGATCTCCGCGGCCTGGCGCGCAAGGTACGCGGCGTAGAACCGGTCCGTGTGCGCCGTGAAGATGACGCCGCGCAGCCACCCCTCCACTCCGCCGGGCGCGTACTCGGCGAGGGCCGCCGCAAGCCGCTCCGGGCCGAACTCGGGCCGGCGGACCAGGTCGGCCAGCCGCACGCCGTCAACCTTGAGCGTGTCGATCAGCCGGCCAGCCTCGGCAAGTTGACGGCGGCGCTCCTCGAACAGCCGCCGGCGGGCGCGCCCGAGTTCGGTCGAGTCGAGCAGCCCCCACTCGATCGCCAGCGGCGTCAGGCGGTCAGCCGCGTTGTCGGCGCGGAGCAGCAGCCGGTGCTCCGCGCGGCTGGTGAACATCCGGTAGGGCTCGACCGGCGTCTTCGTGACCAGGTCGTCCATCAGCACGCCGATGTACGCGGCGTCGCGCCCGATCGTGATCGGGTCCTTCCCGCGCGAGAACCTCGCCGCGTTGATCCCGGCGACGATCCCTTGCGCCGCGGCCTCCTCATACCCGCTGGTGCCGTTGATCTGCCCGGCCAGGAATAGGCCCTCGACGATCTTCGTCATGCCCGTCGCGCCGATCTGGTGCGGACGCACCATGTCGTACTCGACGGCGTACCCGTAGCGGAGAATTTCGGCCCGCTCACACCCGGGCATCGCGCGAACGATCGCCTCCTGCACGTCCGCGGGGAGGCTCGTCGAGATGCCGTTGCAATAGATCCAGTCGTCGCGCAGGCTCTCGGGCTCAAGGAAGACGTGGTGGGAGTCGCGATCCGCGAAGCGCACAACCTTGTCCTCGATGCTGGGGCAGTACCGCGGGCCGACGGACCCAATCTGGCCCGAGTACATCGGCGCCCGGTGCAGGTTGGCGCGGATCAGGTCGTGCACCGCCGCGTTGGTCGAGGTGATGCGGCACTCGACCTGCGGCAGCACCGGAAACCGCCGCAGCGACGGGGCCGCAAGCGCTCCATCGGCCTCCACACCCTCGACCACACCCGCCACCCCGCTCAGATCGCTGAACGGCGCCGGCTCGCTATCTCCAGGCTGCGGCGGCAGGGCGTCCCAGTCGATCGAGCCCCGCCTCAGCCGCGGCGGCGTGCCGGTCTTGAGCCGGCCGAGTTCGAACCCCAACCCGCGCAGCGCCGCCGAGATCCCCTCCGCCGCGGCCTCCCCGTGGCGCCCGCCCGGCGTCTTCTGCTCGCCGGTGTGCATCAGGCCGCGCATAAACGTGCCCGTCGTCAGAACGACCGCGGGCGCACGAAGCAAAAGTGGAGAGTGGAAAGTGGAAAGTGGAAGTCCAGGGGTGTCCTTCGCACCCACATTTCCACGTTCCATTTTCCACTTTCCACTTTGCACAACAACACCGACCACCCGCCCCTGCTCAACCACAATCTCCTCCACCACCCCCGCGATCACCTCGATCTCCGGACGCGAGGCGATCAGCCGCTGCACCGCCTCCGCGTACGCATGCTTGTCGCACTGCGCCCGCGGGCCGTGCACCGCGGCCCCCTTGGAGGTGTTGAGCACCTTGAACTGGATGCCCGTCGCATCGGCCGCCAGGCCCATCAGCCCGCCGAGCGCATCGATCTCGCGGACGATCTGCCCCTTGGCCAGCCCCCCGATCGCCGGGTTGCAGGACATGACGCCGATCTTGGCCGGGTCGATCGTGACCAGCGCCACCGACGGCGGCTCCCCCGGCTCGCGCGGCAGCAGATTCGCCGCCGCCCACGCGGCCTCCACGCCGGCGTGTCCGCCGCCGATAACGATCACGTCGTACGAACGATCAGGCATCAGAGAACATTAGGCGAACTGGCCGCCTGCTCCAGCAGCAGACCTTCTCGTCAGCCCGCCTGTGCCGCCTCCGGCGCCTGCCTTGCCCTGACGGCCGGCGGCAGCGGGTACGCGCACGCCGGGCAGCAGCCGCGTCGCAGCCGGCCGGCCCGCACGATCCGCCCACGGACGACCGTGATCAGCCGCGTGGTCCAGAAGACCAGCCACAGCACAACGATCACGGCCGCGAGAATCGTGGGCTCCACCAGCACGCGGTACACCGGCGTATCAGGGTCGCCGGTGGAAAGAGACAGGCCGGCCCAACCGTGATACGAGGCAAACCGGAGGCCCGCAGGCGGCGCCACAAGTTCGGGCGTCCCGAAGTCAGGACGGCGCACGTAGAACGTTCGCTGGACGAGCAGCATCGGGATCGCCCGATTGAACGTCCACAAGGTGCAATCGCGGGGGTTACCGTTCCCCACAAGGTTGTACTGCGTCTCGCATTCCATCGCCGCGGCGAGGTACACCCGACCGCCGCCGTCGGACGCCGGGGTGGGGAGATCCAGATCCCGGATCGCTGCGGCGACACGGGCATCCGCCGCGGGATCGGCGGCCATCTGCTCCAGTTCGTCGCGCGTGAACGGCAGGCGCGCGAAGCCCTCGCGCTTCCAGATGACCGGAGTCGGCGGCACCCCGACCTGCGTGAGTTTCGGGAACGTGAACAGCCGCCCGGCCTCCCGACCGGCGGTGAGGATGCTCGCAAGGACGAACCCGAGCACCACGACCACGGCGACACCGACCTGCGCCCGCCGCCCCCGCCGGCGGCGCTCGCGGGCACGGAATCGGTTGAGCACCCACACCGCCAGCCCGCACACGTACCACGTCAGCACGACTGCTCCCAGCAGCACGATCGGCGCGAAGACGTTGATCTGCCACGTCGTCGTCACGCCGCCGGTCTGCTCCGGCGCGGGCTGGTAGTGCAGCACGCGGCCGTACCAATCCCAACGCCTCCGCGGCGGGATGTTGAGCGGGTCCCTCGGGCGCTCCCACTTCGACACCGGTGCGACCGTCGGATCCGTCACCGTCGCCTTGAACCCCTCGCGCCGGACCGCGTCCTCGTAGTTCGGCTCCCGGATGCGCGCAACCCACGGCACGGGCCAGCCGATCGACCACCGATCCCAGCGCCGGCCCGGCGCGGACGCAAAGCCGACATCAACGGCGCGCACGCCCGGGTACTCCGGGTTGTAGACCCACGCCGCGTCGAGAATCGCGCGCGTCAGGACCGCCTCATCGGACCGCGCGGGGTCCGCCGGCTCACCGCCCGCGATGCGGTCGATGTCGTCGGGTGTGAACGCCGGCTCCGCGATCACCGGCGACGTGCCGCCGCCGGAAGAGATCGTGTCGCGGTCCATCCCGACAATGAGCCAGGCGACGAGCGCGGCGGCCGCAACAGCGACAACGACCACCGGTGTCAGGTGAGCGACCCAGAAGCGGGCCGACCGGCGCGGAACCACGTTGGCCCCTTCTGTCCAACCGCACTCAGGACATGTGCGAAGAGGCTGGGCAGCAGGCCCGGGAGACGGCGTGCTCATCAGCGCAGCATACCGCTGCCAGCCACGTGGAGCAACGGCGCAACGGCAGCGTCGTTTCATAGTCCGACCACGGGTTTGTGCTGCCCAGCCTACCGTTGACCATGACCACCAGCCGCCCGCTCGCGATGGTCCCCAACGCGCTGACGGTTCTGCGCCTGGTCATCGCCGCGGCGTTCCCCTTTGTGCCCCAGACCTGGTGGCTGTGGCTCGTCGCCGCGGGCGGAGCCAGCGACGCCCTCGACGGGCTCATTGCGCGGCGGTTTGGCCTGACCACGTGGATCGGCGCCCTGCTCGACGGGATCGCCGACAAGGCGTTCACGCTCAGCGTCCTCGGCACACTCGCCGCCGCGGGCGTCCTGTCGCCGTGGATGCTCCTCCTGCTGCTGGCCCGCGACATCGCCGTCGCGCTCATGGCCGCGATCGGCGTCATCCGTCGCCAATGGTGGGGCTTCCGCAAGGCGACCGCGCGGCCGCTGGGCAAGGCGACGACCGTCGCGCTGGTGGTCGCCGTCCTGCTGCTTCTTCTGCGTTCGCGAGCCGCGCCCGTCGCCCTCTGGGCCGCCGCCGCGCTGAGCGTCCTCGCGGCAATCGACTACTTCGCCACCTTTCTCCGGGCGCAGCGCCAGCGGCCGAGCAGCGTCGGCGATTGAGCCCGCCACGGCCATGGGGGGTGCCGGCGGGAGGGCGGCGAAGCCCCCCGGCATCAGCAACCCATCAGTGCGCGTTCTTGTGGACGAACCCGCGGAACATCGTCAGCAGCAGGATCCGCAGGTCGAACCCCAGCGACCAGTGCCGCACGTAGAACAGGTCGTACTGCAGCCGCTTCTTCAGGCTCGTCTGCCCGCGCAGTCCGTTGACCTGGGCCCACCCCGTGATCCCCGCCTTGACGTGCTGGCGGAGCATGTACCCGCGCCAGTCCTCGCGGAAGCGGGCGATGAGTTCCGGCCGCTCCGGCCGCGGGCCGACCAGCGACATGTCGCCCTTGAGCACATTAAGCAACTGCGGCAGTTCGTCCAGGCTCGTCCGCCGCAGCCACCGGCCGATCGGCGTGATCCGCGGGTCGTTCCGCTCCGTCCAGCCGTTGGTCGTCGCCAGCGCCATCGCCCGCGCGCTGGCCTCGTCCTCGACGTGCCGCATCGTCCGGAACTTGTAGATCTTGAACACCTCGCCCCCGAGGCTCACGCGGCGCTGCTTGAAGATCACCGGCCCCGGCCCGCTCAGCCGCACCAGCAAGGCGACCACCAGCATCACCGGCGCGAAGATCACCAGTCCCACCAGCGCCCCCACGATATCCAGCGCCCGCTTGCTCACGCCCCCCAGCCCGTGCGTCGGGCACTCGCGGTAACTGAGGATCGGCATCCCGTCCAACTCGCTGACGGTCATGCTCTGCGGCAGGTACCGCGGGCTGAGGTCCGGCACGACCCGCACGTCCACCGCGAACCGCTCCAGCCGCCCGAGCACCTCCGGCAGCAGGTTCGACCTCGCCACCGGCAATGCCACATACACCGCGTCGGGCTTGTTCTGCTCCAGGATCCGCTCCAGGTCCGCCAGCCCGCCCAGCACCGGGCGGTCCAGGCACCGCTCCCGGCGCGTGTGGTCCTGGTGCCCGATGAAGTACGCAACCTTGATCCCCGTCCAACTGTTGCGTTCGAGCGTCCGGGCCACGATCTGCCCCAGCCGCCCGACGCCGATCACCGCCACGTGCCGCTGGTTCCACCCGCGCCGGCGCAGAGCCCGCAGCGTCACCCGGAACGTAAACCGGTGCGCCCCCAGCAGCGCGAACAGGAACACCAGCAGCGACCCCAGTTGGATGCGCCCCGCGTCCAGAGTCCACCCCAGCACCTGCACGTGCCGGTGGCTGTACGTAAACAGTTGCGGCTCGAAGATGTACAGCGCCGGCAGCAGGATCGCCATCGTCGCCAGCGACGCCTTGCCGATCTGCACCATCTCCGACAGCAGCGACCGGTCCCGCCGCGGCCGGTAGAGCCCGAACATCCGGATGCAGAACAAAGCAATGGGCACGATCAGGAGCACCTGCGGCTCCTTGATCCAGTGCTCCCACTGCCGGGGCCACAGCCACCCGGGGTCCAGTTGCAGTTCGATCGTCACCCGGCGCACCACCCACGCCGCGTACGCGGCGAGGGTCACCACGATCGCATCACACAGAACGAGCAGCGCGACGAAGAGTTGATGCTGCTGCTTGACCACTCCAGATCCCCGCGTTGGGCATGCCGTCCGTGGGCGAGCCGTCCCGCGATCGCGTCGCGGCCGCCACCGGGTCCGTGCTGGGCCGTCGAGGGGGGTGGGCGCCCCGTCATCGGCATCCGGTCTGAGCCAGACCGGTCCGTCTGAGCGGTGTGAGTCTAGTCGCCCTGCGACCCGAAGAAAGCGTCATACAGGTCGTCGAGTTCGGATCGCTCGTTCGGGTCGGGCGCGACCGTCTCGGTCGCGATGTTCCGCCACGTGTAGTGGGCCGTCCCGGCGGGACTGGTCCTCGCTTCCAAGGCGGCCGCGGCCAGCGCGGCGTCGTACTGCCGCCGCCGCTCCGGATCGATCAGAACTGCATATGCCGTCTGGACTTGCGCGAACATCGCGGCCGCGTCCGGCGCCGGGTTCACGTCCGGGTGGTGCCGCCGCGCCAGTGCGCGGTACGCGCGGCGAATCTGCTCCGACGTCGCCTTCGGGGTTATCCCCAGCGTGTCGTAGTGCGTCCCACCGGCAGGCGGCGGGGAAGCGGGCTCGGACGATCGGGGTCGCTTGCCCATGTCGGCGCTCCCCTACTCCTCGTCCCGCGGGTCGGGGGGCAACCGAGGCGGCGGCTGACCGGGGACCGGGTTGCGGACCTCCAGCGCCTCGAACTCGTACAGCAGCGTCGCCCCCGGCGGGATCCGCCCCCGGATCGACCCCTTGTCGCCGAAGGCCAGCGCGGGAGGAATGACCGCCCGCCGCCGCATCCCGGCCGACATCCCCAGCAGGGATTCGTCCACACCTTTGAGGTTGGTCCCCGGCACTCGCGTCAGCAGCGGCTGGCGCCCGTCGTCGCGGGAGGTCTCCAGCATGACGCCGTCGGTGCGCCACCCGGTGTAATGGGCCCGGATCGTGCCCCCCTCCACCAGCGCCGGCCCCTCGGAATCAACCGGGCCCAGGTCGATTGTGACCAGCCCGGAGGAGTGCCGCGTCACGGTCGCCGGAGGCGAAGCCGCCTCGAACCGCGTGAGTTGCCCCTCCGGCTCGCCCCACACCTGCACCCCGCGGGCGTCAAAGCCCCGCTGAGCGAAGCCGATCGCACCAGGGGCCAGCGCGATCTCGAAGGCACACTCCACCGCTCCCCCCTCCACCGTCAACCCGCGGCACGCGGTCACGCCTGTGTACCCCCCGTCGGAAGTCGCCGTGAGAACCAGATCCGCCTGCGGGTCGAGTGTCTCGGCGGCGATCGGCGGGAACAGGTCCGGCGCTGCCCAGAGGCCGACAACCGCCGCACGCAACCCCGGCTCACCGATGAACCGAAAG
>CALAFV010000240.1 GCA_937891445.1 uncultured Phycisphaerales bacterium
AGCACCGTCTCTAGCCCGATGAAGCTCGCATCACATACGACGAGATCGATCGGTTCGGGAATCTGGTCCGCCGTCAGATGGCGGGCATTCGTGCGCTCCAGCACCACGACGCGCCTGGCCAATGTCGTCACCTCGTCCACGCGGTGCGACGCGAACAGCATCGTCCGCCCCGCCCCCGACAGCCGCGTCAGCAGCGACACGAACTCCTCGCGCCCGCACGCATCCAGGCTCGCCGTCACCTCGTCGAGCACCAGCACGGGCGGGTCGCCGAGCATCGCCACCGCCAGGGCCAGGCGCTGCTTCATGCCGCCCGACAGTTCGCGGATGCGCTTGCGCCCGTGCCCCGCGAGGCCGACGCCCCCGAGGACCGCGTCCACGTCGCCCACGCCCACGCCCACGCCCTTGAGCCGCGCGAAGAACCGCACCGCCTCCGCAACCCCCAGGTCGTCGTAGAACCCCAGTTCCTGCGGCACGTACCCGATCAGCCGCCGGGCCGCCTTGCCGCGCCGCCGCACATCGAACCCGCCGACCTCGATCCTCCCGCGGTACCGCAGCAGCCCGAGCACGCACCGGATCAACGTCGTCTTCCCGGCGCCGTTGGCCCCCCACAGCGCCACCGAGTCGCCCGCCGGGACCTCCAGCGAGACCCCGTCCACCGCCGTCGTGCGCCCGAAGCGCTTCGTCAGCCCCTCGATGCGGATCATGCGGCACCTCCGAAGAATCGCGGCCGCCCCAGCGCCAGCAGACCGACCCCGAGCCCCAGCAGCGCCAGCGACGTCGCCCCCATCGCCGCCCCGGACCGTCCAACCCCCCCGTCCACCGCGGTCGCCACCGGCGCCATCAGCGGCACCTCGTCCACGAACTTGGGTTCCGGCCGCACCGCAGGCAGCGCCCGCCCCACGAACTCGATCGCCTGCTGCGCCGGGCTGAACAGCAGGATGCGGAGCCTGGGCTCCTTGTCCATCAGGTTCTCAAAGAGCGTCTGCGACTCGTGGACGAAGTCCCCCACCCCATCGCGGTCCTGGTCGTACCCCGTGTAGTCCGTCCAGTAGTTGCCCCGCTCCCCTTTCCAGAACTGGTTCCCCGTCAGCGCCCCCCGCCCCGAGACCGCGACCTGCTCGATGTTGTCGATGAAGTTGTTCTCCCAGATCACGTTGCCGCGCACCGACGGCAGGAACATGAAACCCACGTCGTTGTGCGCGATCGTGTTCCGGGTGAACTCCCCGGGCTTGGCCTCCGTGAACGGCGACCCGTCCAGGTACACCCCTACGCGGTTGCCCGCGATCAGGTTGTCCTCGACCGTGAACCGGTCCGTCTCCTTCAGCCCGATCCCGTAGCCGCTGGGCCCCCGGTTGCGCACCAGCCGGTTGCGCCGCATCGTCACCCCGGTGCTGTACATCAGGTACACGCCCACCGAGTTCTCGGTGAACTCGTTGTCCTCCAGCGTCACCGAGTCGCTGAACATCAGGTGGAAGCCGTAGCGGCAGCGGAACCCCGTGTTCGCGCGGACCGTCACGCCCTCGGAGTACCAGATGATCGCGTCTCGCCCGTCGTGAAAGACGTTCCCCTCCACGAGCGTGCCGTCCGACCGCCACAGCCGGATGCCGTCGCCGCGCCGGGCGATGTCCAGGTCCTTCCCCCCCACGCGGTTCCCGCGCACCACGCTCCCCGGAGCGTCGCGCAGGTCGATCCCGAACAGAATGTCCTCCAGCACGTTCCCCTCGACCGTCGCCCGCGGCGCCAGCACGCGGATCCCCGCGTTCTCCTTGTCCAGATCGATCCCCGTGTTGCGCACCGTGAAGCCGCGGAACGTCACATCCGGCGCGGCGATCTCGACGATGTCCCCGCTCCCTCCACCGTCGATCACGACGCGCCCGTGCCCCGCCAGTGTGATGCTCCGGTCGATCCGGATGTGCTCGGTGTACACCCCCGCCGGCACCTCGACCGTCTCGCCGCCCTTCGCGGCCGCGATCAGCCGCCCGATCGCGCCGGTGTTCCACGCCGCCCCGGCGTCTCGGGCGGGATCGGCGTGGACCGACGGCGGACGCATGTCGTCCTGACCCGTCGCCGGCGCCGCCGCCACCGCGGCCGACGCGACTGCCCCAAGCAGGCTGGCGAGGCGAAGGTTCATGCCGCCTCCCCGCCCGCCTCGCGACGGGCCCGCTCCAGCAGCGGCTTGTACGCGTTGCGATGGAATACCAGCGCCACGACCGTCAGCACCGAGCACGCCACCGCCGCCCAGAACCCCCACCCCACCTCCGAGTACGTGTGGAACTGCCCAATGCCCCCCTCGCCCAGGAGCGTGGGCGTAAACGGCTTGACCGCCGCCGACAGCGGCGCTTCGGGATCCAGGTTCTGCCCGAACGTGCGCAGCCAGAACTGGAGATCCAGCAGAAACCCCGCCGGGAACAGCACCGCCGGCAGCACCAGCACCGCCGCCCACCGCGTGTGGATGAACGTCGCCCCCTCCACCAGCAGCACCATCGCCACGATCATCCACACCGACGCCGCCCGCTCGAACGCCGCGGCCTGGTCCAGCGGGCGCATCCCGATGTAGTGGTTCAGCGCGTCGATCTCCTTGACGTCCCCCTCGAGCCGGTTGACATACGCCGTGATGTACAACCCGTCCGGGTACTGCGGCGCGTCCAGTTCCATGTGCCAGTACGGCAGGAAGATCGACACCAGCAGCAGCACCCGCGCCGCGGCCAGCATCACCGTCGGCAGGGCGTACCGCACCGGCCGCCGCCGCAACTCGTCCACCGGGACGCGAGGCCCGACGAGGTTCTGAAGGAAGCGTGACATCGCGTGCTCCTTGCTGGGAAGGCCATCGGCGAGGCAGGCCGGCCCCCGGCGGGGGCGGGAGGAGGAAAGACCCGCGCGGCGCGGCAGCCCCGCGCGGGCCGACAGGAAGATTCACTCGTTGCCCGGCTCACCCGCGCGCGTCAGGCCCCGCGGCTTCACGTGCAGGTAGCCCATCATCTCCAGGTGCAGCGCCGAGCAGAACTCCGTGCAGTAGAACGGGTACGTCCCCGGCTTGTCCGCCGTGAAACGGATCTCCGCGAACTCACCCGGCTCGATGCTGAGGTTGATGTTGTACCCGCCGATGCAGAAGCCGTGCGTCGCGTCCATCGCCGTCTCCAGCGACGTGATGCGCCACACCACCGTGTCCCCCTCCTCGACCTCCACGTGTTCCGGGCTGAAGTGGCTGCGGATCGCCGTCATGTTCACCGTGACGGTGCTCCCGTCACGCACGACGCCCTCCTTGCCCTTCTGCGGCGCCCGCGGATCGACCATCTGCGTGTGCGGGTTCCAGCCCACCTCCGGGTACACCGTCCACGGCTTGAGTTTGTCGGCCTTGATGATCACCGCGTAGTGCGGCTCGCCCACG
>CALAFV010000241.1 GCA_937891445.1 uncultured Phycisphaerales bacterium
AAGGCCTCGATCCACTCCATCGGGTACTGCGCCAGCGTGAACAGGCCGTAGAACAGTCCCGTCATCACGATCGCGAAGACGGCGACGCCGAGCACCGGGTGGGTGAAGGCGTGGTCGAGGTGGTCGGTGAGGCTCGAGCCTCCATCGCCGTCGTCGTGGATCGTGGCGGCCGCCTCGTACGCATCGTCCGCCCACTGGCGGAGCCCGGCCTCGTCCCCCGGCGGCGTGCGCGACGGGATCTGCGCGGCGGCCAGCGCGGTGGTCAGTTCCGCGAGCCCCTCCCCCGAGCGGGCGCTGGTGAGCACCACGCGGCAGCCCAGGACCTCGCCGAGGCGCGCGGCGTCGATGTGCACGCCGGCGCGGCGGGCCAGGTCGATCATGTTCACCGCCACGACCGTCGGCAGGCGCCGGCGCAGCGCCTCGCCGGCGAGCACCAGGTTGCGCGAGAGATTCGTGGCGTCCAGCACGACCAGGACGGCGTCGGGCGCGGCGATGACGTCCCCCCGCGGCGCGGCGGTCCCGGCCAGCACGTCGCGGCACATCGCCGACTCGAGTTGGTCCAGTTCCAGCGAGTAGATGCCGGGGAGGTCGATCAACTCGGCGGCGCGAGGCGGGCCGCCGTCGGCACCGGGAAGGTCGATGCGCCCGAGGCGAGCCTCCAGCGTCGTGCCGGGAAAGTTCGAGGTCTTGTGGCGCAGGCCGCTGAGGCGGTTGAAGAGCGTGGTCTTGCCCGTGTTGGGATTGCCCAGCAGGGCGATGCGGACCGGGCCGGCGCGGTCGTCCATCGCCGGCGCGGCGTGGGCCGGCGCGGATGGAGTCGGCGACGGGGCGGAGGAGGGGGTCACGGTCGCATGGTCCGGACGGCTCGCCTGCCGCTCAGGCGTCGGCGTCGTGGTCGATCGTCACGAGGATGCGCTCCGCCAGCGAGCGGGCCAGTCCGATGCGGCTGCCGGACCACTCGGCGCCGGCGGACCGGGACCGGCACGCGGCGTCCCCGGCGACCCGGCGCGGCGACCGGCGGCCGCACTGGATGGCGACGATGCACGGCTCCCCGGCGCGGCACAGCCGCACGCGAGCGCTGAGGCACAGCCCCATCGCCCGCAGCAGGGCCGCGTCGTCATCCGAGAGTTCGCACTCGCAGATCACGCCCGTCTGGCCGCGACGCAGGTCCGAGAGACGGACGCGCGCGGGGGCGTCGGGCCGGGTGTCGGCGGAACAGGCGCAGGGGCCGCCTCGGGTGCACCCGGTCGGGTCGGCAGTGGCCGCGGGCTGGAGGGCGGTTGGGATCACGGGGCGACTCTGGGGTCCGGCATCCCCGCCGGGGGCCCCTCCAGAGCCGGGGGCGGCGGGTGCGTCCGGGGCGAGTGTAGGTTTGCTGAGACTGGGTCGCAACAACGTTAGGCTCCAAAGGACCCGCAGGTCCTGAGCCAGAGATTACCCAAAGTCCCCGGCTTGGGTAGGTCCCGTGAGCCGCGCGAGTCGTCCCGCGCGGCGGCGTGGCCCGTTTGTTCGATGGCCGCGCGTGGGGCGGTTTCGCACCTTGAGACTGTCGCCGGCCGCGGGTGGGTGGTGCCCGCGGCCGGCGGCGGCCTGACCTGCCCCTCCCCATTGAGCAAGCCGGGGAGTTTCGGAGGAAGCGCAGCGGGCGGCGGCGCGGAACGCCGCCGC
>CALAFV010000242.1 GCA_937891445.1 uncultured Phycisphaerales bacterium
CCAGCGGCTGCCCCTGACCCGCGGCCCCGCCCCGCCGCGATCCCGCTCCCGGCTCACGCTCCCGGGGACTCCCGCCGGAAGTTCTGCATCTGCGCCAGCGCCCGGTCCAGTTGCCGCTTGAGCAGCCGCACGCGCAGCAGCGACTTCACCCGCGTCAGCAGTTCCAACTTGTTCACCGGCTTGGTCAGGAAGTCGTCCGCCCCCGACTCCACCGCCCGCTCCACGTCCCCCACCTCGTTGAGCGCCGTCACCATCACCACGGGAATGTCCCGCGTCTCCGGGTTCGACTTGATCTTCGCGCACGCCTGGAACCCGCTCATCCGCGGCATCATCACGTCCAGCAGGATGATGTCCGGCTGCTGCACCTCGACCGCCTGGAGCGCCTCCAGCCCGTCCCGGGCGGTCCGCACCGGCAGCCCCAGTTCCTCGAGGTACGCGTGCAGCAGTTCCAGATTCTGGAGGTTGTCGTCCACCACAAGGATGGACGTCCCCGCGGTGTCGGCGTCCTGAAGGTCCCCCAGCGGCCCCGGGGCCGCGGCATCCGGGCTGCCTGGGAAGGGCGAGCGGGCGTTGGGATCGTCTGCCATCGAACCTCCGACCCCCCAGAATCCCCGCTCGCGCCGAGAAAACCCGGCCTGCGGCCGCACGCTCGGGTCCCGGCGGCCGTCTATCGTATCAGCGACCGGTCTGGTCCGGGCGAAAAGCAACGCCCGCGGGGGTTCGGGGTACAACAGGTCGGCATTCTTCTCACCACGCCGCCACGGATCGGGGGCCGGGGTTGATTGGGTCCTGACCGAGGGTTCGCAATGGTGCCCGAGCGCTCTCTTCAGCAAAAACACCCGTGGGCCAACAAGTTCCGCCGCCCTTCGGCGGACGAGTTGCTTGCGCAGTACGGATCCAAGCAACTGGCGCAACTCGTCGCCGCCGCCCGCGCCGAACTGGCGGGCCTCGCGGGCGTCACCGAAACCCTCTCGTGGAACGGCGTCCCCTGGCGATGGTCCTTCGAGTACCGCCCGGAGCACCCCAGCCCCCTCGCCGGCGGCCAGCCCCTGGCCTACCTCGTCCCCGACCCGCAGCGCCCGCAGATCGCCGTCCCCCTCACCGTCGAGATGATCGACCAACTCCCAGTCCGCCGCCTCAAGCGGTTCGTCCGGGAGGGGATCGTCCACGGCCGCATCGTCGCCCAGGTCTACTGGCCCAGTTGGGAGTTCGCGCTGCGCTCGCAACTCGACGAGATCATGGACCTCGTCGTGCGCAAGCACAAACTCCTCTCCCTCGGCCGCGAGCCCATCGCGGAGCGGGCCTGATCGCGCAAGATCTGCCGCCTCCGGTGAAGCCGCGCGCCGGCACGAGCCGATACGCCTAGCCGCCGCCGGACGCGCGTGACCTTCGGCGGAACGGCACCGGCGGGAGTGAGGCATGATGGGAGTCTGTGAGCAGCCGCCGCGGACGCGGACCGCGGCGACAAGGTGGGCGGGAGGACCGGCGGCGGGGCGGGTCATCGCGTTCGCGCTCATCGTCCTGCTCGCCGCGGCCCTCGCCCCGGCACAGACGCTCTCCAACGCGCAGGTCCAGGACCTCCTCACCCGCGCCAAACTCGGCTCTTCGCGCGTCGGCGTCAGCGTCGTTGACGTCGAGACCGGCCGCACCCTCGTCTCCATCCGGGCCAACGAGGGCTTCATCCCCGCCTCCAACATGAAACTCCTTACCAGCGGCGCCGCCCTCGCCGTCCTGGGCCCGGACTTCGAGTTCCGCACCACCCTCTGGCGCCGCGGCGACCGGCTCATCATCGAGGGCGCCGGCGACCCCGCCTTCGCCGACCCCGAGATCCTCGACGAAATGGCCGAACAGGCCCGCGCCGCGGGCGACGCCGGCCCGGGGACCATCCGCGACGTTGACTCCTTCATCTCCTGGATCGCCGGCCACGTCGCGGCCCAGTGGTCCGCCGACGGCGCCGGCTCCGCCCGCCTCACCGAGATCATCGTGGACGACCGCATCTTCGACCGCGAGTACGTCCACCCGCGCTGGCCCGCCAACCAACTGCACCGCTGGTACTGCGCCGAGGTCGGCGGCCTGACCTTCTTCGCCAACGTCCTCCGCGTTTTCGTCGCGCCCACCGGCACGGGCGAGTTCGCCGTCCGCGCCGAGCCCCGCGCCGACTGGCTCCCGATCGAAAAGCGCCTCCGCCCCGCCCGTCAGGGCGAGGGCACGACCCTGGACCTCTCGCGCACCGGCCCGAACAACACCTTCGTCCTCCGCGGCTCGGTCAAGTCCGCGCTCGTCAAGCCCATCGAGGTCACGACGCACGAGTCATCGCTGATCTTCGCCCGCCTCCTGGCCGAGCGCCTCGCGGCCCTGGGCCTCAGCGGCTCCGCCGTCCCCTCCTGGCGCCTCGCCGAGGCCACCGACGACCTCCAGGGCCACCGCCGCGCACTGGTCACCGTCCGCACCCCCATCGCCAAGGTCCTCCAGCGCTGCAACGGCGACTCCCACAACCTCTACGCCGAAGCCCTCATCAAGCGCATCGGCCACGAGATGACCAACCAGCCCGGCTCCTGGGCCAACGGCGCCGCCGTCATCCGCATGCAACTCCGCGAGCGCATCGGCCCCGAGGCCGCCGCCTCCGTCACCGTCAGCGACGGCTCGGGCCTCAGCCGCGACAACATCATCACCCCCTCCGTGATGACCTCCTGGCTCGCGGCCCTCAGCCGCGACTCGCGCATCGCCCCCGCCTTCATCGCCTCGGTCCCCCTGGCGAAGGAGGAGGGGAACATGGTCAAGCGATTCCGCGGCCGCAAACTCCTCAACGAGGTCCGTTGCAAGAGCGGCTACATCAACGGCGTCCGCACCCTCTCCGGCTACGTGATCCACCCCGGCACCGGCCGCCTCGTCGCCTTCAGCATCCTCGTCAACGACATCCCCCCCAGCGTCCCCGGCTCGCGCGTCAAGGAGTTCCACGAGGACATCGTGGTCGAGATCGACCAGTGGCTCGCGGCCCAGACCCGCACCGCGGCCGGAACGCCGGCCCGCTGAGCCGCGCTACAGCCCGTACTCCCCCCACCGCCGCGCCACGAGTTCCTTCACCTCCGGGGTCATCGTGATGATCGGCGGCCACGCCCGCACCGGGTTGCCCCCCATCTCCTCCCCGGCGATCTTCCGCGTGGCGTCGAACCCGATCTTGTGCCCCGCCCCCACCCACGGCGCGGCGTGATCGAGAATGTCCAGCGGCCCCCGAACGATCTCGATGTCCCGCCCCGGGTCCACGTTCGAGCACAGGTGGAACAGCACCGCGTCGTGGTCGTGCACATCCACATCGTGATCCACCACCACGATCATCTTCGTCCACGACATCTGCCCCGCCCCCCAGATCGCGTGCATCACCCGCCGCGCATGCAGCGGATACTCCTTCCTGATCTTGATGAACGCGCAGTTGTGGAACGCCCCGAACATCGGCAGGTCGTAGTCGATCACGTCCGGCACGATCGTCCGCAGCAGGGGAAGGAACAGCCGCTCCGTCGCCTTCCCCATGTAGTAATCCTCCTGCGGCGGCAGGCCGACGATCGTCGTCGGGTACACGGGGTCCTTGCGGTGCGTCACCGCCGTCACCTCAAGAATGGGGTACCGGTCCGGCAGCGAATAGAACCCGGTGTGATCCCCGAACGGCCCCTCGAACACCGCCCCCGGCCCGAGCCGGTTCTCTCTCGGATCAAACCCGATCCCGCCCGCCTCCGCCGACACGTATCCCTCGATCACGATCTCCGAGTTCGCCGGCACATCCAGCGGCACCGTCTTGCACGGCACAAGCGGGATCGGCCCCCGGTTCAGGAACCCCGCCAGCAGCAACTCGCTGATCCCCGGCGGCATCGGCGCCGTCGCCGCGTACGGCAGCACGCTCTCACCGCCCAGCGCGATCGCCACCGGCATCCGCTCCCCGCGCTCCTTCCAACTCCGCCAGTGCCGCGCCCCATCGTGATGCACGTGCCAGTGCATCGCCATGTGCCGCCGTCCGAGCAACTGTACGCGGTACATCCCGATGTTCCGGCTCGGCGGCGCGGGGTTCCCCACATCGTCCGCGTGAATCGTGTGAATCGTCCCCAGCGTGATGTAGCGACCTCGGAACCGCGTGTTCCACTCCGCGTTGCTCGACGGCTCGATCCCCGGAATCCCATCGTTCACCCCCGCCGGGTACCCCAGCGCCGCAAAGTCCCCATCCAGCGGCCAGCACCGCAGCAGCGGCAGCCGCGTCAGGTCCACCTCCTCCCCCGTGTGCACGACCTCCTGGCAGATCCCACTCTTGACCCGCTTGGGCGGGATCTTCGCCAGTTCCAGCAACTCCGGGATCTTCTGCAACTTCGCCAGCAGCGTCGGCGGCGGCTCGGGCTTCACGAGTTTCCCGATCTTCTCCGCCAGCGCCTCCAGTCCCCCCGGCGTATGCCCCGCCTCCACACCCGGCCCCGCGTCATTGCACCCCAGCGCCATCTCCATCCGCCGGTACGACCCGAACTGGTTGATCAGCACCGGGATGTCCGACCCCTCGACATTCTCGAACAGCAGCGCCCGCCCGCCGCCGCCGTAGAACCGCGGGTCCGTTCCCTTCGCCCCGCCCCTCGGCCCGCTCTGGGCCGGCGGATGCGGCGCCGGCGACTTGCTCACCCGATCGGTGATCTCCGCGATCTCCAGCACCGGGGACACCTTCGCGCCGATGCGCCTCAGTTCCCCCGCGCGGTCCAGAGCCGTGATGAAGTCCTGCGTCGTCTCGTACATTGGGTGGCAGCGTATCAACCCCGGCCCGCGGCCGCCCCATCCTCCCCCGCAGGCGATAACGTTGCGGGCGTCCGCGGCCCAGACCGCCGCGCGACACGGAGCCCCCGACAGATGTCCGATTCAGCCTCCGCCGCCAACCCACCCCTCCGCGCACAGGACTACGCCGCGGTCGGCGACTGGCCCGGCTACTTCGCCACCGTCAAGGGCAAGCCGCCGCGCGACACCCTCGTCACCGCTTTGGCCAACTTCGAGCGCACCGAGGGCCCCGGTTACGCCGGCCTCGCCGTGGACCTCGGCTGCGGCGAGGGCCGCGACACCCGCGAGATGCTCCTCCGCGGCTGGCGCGTCCTCGCCATCGACGCCCACCCCGACGCATTCCGCCTCCTCAACGAGCAACTCGCCCCCGGCCTCGAGGCCCGCCTCCAGACCCAACTCGCCACCTTCGCCCAGGCCACCTGGCCGCGCGGCGCCGACTTCATCAACGCCTCCTACTCCCTCCCCTTCTGCCCCCCGGAGGACTTCCCCGCCGTCTGGGACCGCATCGTCACCACCCTCCGCCGCGGCGGCCGTTTCGCCGGCCAACTCTTCGGCGACCGCGACGACTGGGCCTCCATCCCCGGCCGCTCCCACCACACCCGCGCCGACGTGGACCGCCTCCTGGCCCCCTTCGACGTGGAAGAACTCCGCGAAGAAGCCAAAGAAGACGGTCCCGACACCCCCCGCCCCAAGCGGTGGCACATCTTCCACATCGTCGCGCGCAAGCGCTGACGGGAGCGTGCAGCAATGCAAGCCGCCCAAGCCCAGGCCATCGGACCGACGGACGACTTCGTCATCGACATCGCCGAGGCCTCCAAGGTCTACCGCGGCAAGGTCCACGCCCTCCGCGGCGTCTCCATGCGCGTCCACCGCGGCGAGATCTTCGGCCTCCTGGGCCCCAACGGCGCCGGCAAGAGCACCCTCGTCAAGATCCTCATGACGGTCATCCGGCCGACCGCCTGCCGCGGGAGCATGCTCAGCCGCCCCGTCGGCGACAAGGCCGCCCTCCGCCGCGTCGGCTACCTCCCCGAGCACCACCGCTTCCCCGACTACCTCACCGCCGCCCAGGTCGTGGACTTCTTCGGCGCGATGGCCGACGTCCCCCGTGCCCAGCGCCGCAAGCGCTGCGGCGAACTCCTCGACCTCGTCGGCCTCACCGCCTGGGCCGACAAGCGCGTCCGCAGTTTCTCCAAGGGCATGCGCCAGCGCCTCGGCATCGCCCAGGCCCTTATCAACGACCCCGACCTTGTTCTCCTCGACGAGCCCACCGACGGCGTGGACCCCGTCGGCCGCCGCGACATCCGCAACATCTGCACCGAACTCAAGCGCCGCGGCAAGACCGTCTTCCTCAACTCCCACCTGCTCAGCGAACTGGAGATGGTCTGCGACCGCGTCGCCATCCTCGTCCAGGGCCTCGTCTCCAGCCAGGGAACCCTCGACGACCTCACGCGCGACTCCCAGCGCTACGACGTCATCATCCGCGGCGAGCCCCCGCCCTGGGCGACCGAGGCGCACCCCGCCCCCGGCCGCAACGGCGCGACGCGCCTCACCGTCCACGGCGCCGAGCCCGACGCCGTGCAGCCGCTGATCGACCGCCTCCGCGCCGAGGGCCGCACGATCATCGCCATCACGCCGGTTCGTGAATCCCTCGAGGACCTCTTCATGCGCGCCGTCACCGACCCCACCACCGGCGAGGTCCTCGCCCCCGGCGCGGCCCGGCCCCGCCGCGCAAACGGCGAAGGAGGCGCGGCATGAGACAGACCCTCGCCATCTTCCTCGACGCCTACCGCGAACTCAACGCCCGCAAACTCTTCTGGATCACCCTGATCCTCTCGGGCGTCGTCGTACTCGCCTTCAGCGCCGTCGGGATCAACGAGAAGGGCCTCACGCTTCTCTGGTTCGAGTTCCCCAGCGCCCTGAACACCACCCTCTTCCCGGCGGAGTCCTTCTACAAGTGGGCGTTCGTCGCCTTCGGCATCAAGTTCTGGCTCACCTGGGCCGCCTCCATCTTGGCCCTCGTCTCGACCGCCGGCATCTTCCCCGAGTTCGTCTCCTCCGGCTCGATCGAACTCCTGCTCAGCAAGCCCATCGGCCGCCTGCGCCTGTTCCTCACCAAGTACCTCGCCGGCCTGCTCTTCGTCGTCCTCCAGGTCAGCGTCTTCACGCTGGCGTGCTTCCTCGTGATCGGCCTTCGGGGCAAGTCGTGGGAGCCCGGCCTCTTCTGGGCCGTCCCGATCACGGTCTTGTTCTTCAGTTACCTTTTTTCCATCTGCGCCCTCATCGGCCTGCTCACCCGCAGCACGATCGCCGCATTGCTCCTCACGCTCCTGTGCTGGTTCGGCATCTTCGGCATCCACGCCACCGAGATGACGATGCTCACGTTCCGGGAGCGTGCGCAACTCCGCGTCGAGGCCCTCGAAGCGCGCATCGCCCGCCTCGAAGCACGGCTCGCCGCCTCATCCGACCAGAACGGCGACCAGGCCGACCCGCCCGCCCCCGACCGCGACGCCGAGCGTCTCGCGGCCGACCGGCAGAAACTCACCGAGGAGCGCAGCACCCTCGCCTCGCTCCGCAAGTGGCACGCCGGCATCTTCGCGGCCAAGTCCATCCTCCCCAAGACCGCCGAGACCACCCAACTCCTCGAACACACGCTCCTGAGTGTCACCGACATGGAGCGACTCCGCGGCCGCGACAACACCCCCGACCCCATGCCCAGCGGCGACATCCGGATCAGCGGCGCCGAACTCACCAAACGCATCGACAAGATCCAGCGGTCCCGCACCGTCCCCTGGGTGATCGGCACCTCTCTGGCGTTCCAGGCCGTCGTTCTCGCGATCGGCGCCTGGTTCTTCTGCCGCCGCGACTTCTGATGTGATCCCACGCCAGGGAGCCGCGCCAGGGAGCCGGCGCTCACCCCCCCGCC
>CALAFV010000243.1 GCA_937891445.1 uncultured Phycisphaerales bacterium
TCTCTTCCCGGCCCCCGCCGCCAGAGCGGCGGCAAGTCTCTCGACGACCTCTACCGCAGCGGCCTGCTCCACAAACTGGTGGGCGAGGAGCCGCGCCCGCGCCGCACCCCCGTCTCCATGCGTGGCAGTGGGGAGGGTGGGGGGGATGAAGGCCCGGCCGCGGACCCCCACGCGCCGACGCGCAACGTCCGTCCCGCGACGCTCAGCGCCCGCGTCCCGCTCATCAACTCCGTGGCCGCCGGCGCGCTGGCCGAGTTCACCGACCTGGGGTACCCCGCCGGTGTGGCCGACGAGTACGTCCGCTGCCCCGACCTGGGCGACCCGGATGCGTTCGCCGCCCGCGTCGTCGGCGATTCCATGGAGCCCGAGTACCGCGAGGGCGACGTCGTCATCTTCAGCCCCGCGCGCACGATCAGGGACGGCATGGACTGCTTCGCCCGCCTCGAGCCCGACCACGAGTCCACGTTCAAGCGCGTCTACTTCGAGAAGGACGCCGCCGGCGCCGAGATGATCCGCCTCCAGCCCCTCAACGCCCGCTACGCCCCGCGCATCGTCCCGCGCGAGCAGGTCGCGGGCCTCTTCGCGGCTGTCCGTGTGGTGCGTGAGATCGGCGGCCCGTGACGGAAAAAGAGTTCACCACAGAGGCACAGAGGACACAGAGAAGAGATAGCAAAGAAAGACAGAACAGGTCAGGGGTGCGGACGCGCCCTGTCCAAATCAACGTCTTCCCTCTGTGCTCTCTGTGCCTCTGTGGTGAGTTCTTTGGGCTCGTTCGCCGGCTCGACGTGGATCAGCACGTCCACCACCCCCGGCACGCCCTTCCGCACCGCGCTCTTGACCTTCCCCGTGATCTCGTGCGCCTCGCGCACGCTCATCTCCGGGTCCACGTGCAGGTGCATGTCCACGTGCACCTGCGGCCCGCTCTTGCGGGCCAGCACCTTCTCCACGTCGATGACGCCCGGCACGCCCATCGCCGCCTCCCGTACGCGCCCCAGCAGTTCCGGGTCCTGCCGGTCCATCAGTTCGTGCCACGGCTGCGCCAGCAGCGACCACGCGTTGTACAGCACGATCGCCGCCGCCAGCAGCGCCGCCCAGTCGTCGGCGCTCTCCCACCCCGGTCCGCCGATCAGCGCGACCGTGATCCCCACCGCCGCCGCGGCGGAGGTGATCGCATCGGCGCGGTTGTGCCACGCGTCGGTGTGCACCGCCGTGCTCCCCGTCCGCCGCGCGGCGCCGTGCATGATGCGGAACACCGTCTCCTTCACCGCCACCACCGCCAGCAGCACGATCAGCGTCCACGGCGCGGGCGCGTGGTGCGGCGTGCGGATCTCGTGCACCGCCGCCACCGCGATCCACACCCCCGCCCCCAGCAGCATCACGCACACCACCAGCGCCGCCAGCGACTCCGCCCGCCCGTGCCCGTACGGGTGCTCCGCGTCGGGCGGACGCGACCCGTACCGGATCCCCGCGGAGGTGATGAGGCTCGCCGCGACGTCCGTCAGCGACTCCAGCGCATCGGCGATCAGCGCGTACGAATGCCCCAGGACCCCCGCGGCGAGTTTCGCCGCCGCCAGCACGAGGTTGACGCCCAGCCCGAGGAGGGCGAAGCGGAGCGTCGCTGGCGCGGGTTGGTGTTGCGGCTCGCCGCGGTCCATGGGGGCAAGGGTAGAGCCCAGCCCCTGCGGACCGCGCATGGTGGTCGTCGCCGCGAGGGTCTGAGCCGCGTGCGGCCGCTGCGGTGCGTCGTTCCCAGTCGCGCGTGCGCAACGCACGCGGCACGTTCCGGGAGTCTCCCCATGCCGATCACCCGTGTCCCGCGCGGCGGCCGCATCGTCGGCGCGGCGCTCGTCTGTCTCTCCGCGCTCGCCCCTGCCGCTCACGCCGGGCCCATCAATCCGCCCGCGGGCCCTATCGCGCCCACGCACAAGACCATGTCCCAGGTCGAGCCGCGCACGCCCATCGGCCCCGACACCACGCCCGGCGACGCCGACAGCCTCTACAAGATCACGACGCCCGGCTCGTACTACCTCACCGGCAACCTCACCGGTTCCAACGGCAAGCACGGCATCGAGATCGCCGTTACCGGCGTCACCATCGACCTCATGGGCTTCACGCTCACCGGCCCCTCCGTCGGCCCCATGGACGCCATCACGTTCACCGGCGGCGTGCCCACCGACATCACCGTCCGCAACGGCTTCATCCGCAACTGGGGCCGCGACGGCGTGAACATCCTCCACCACGGCGGCGGCCAGGGCGTCACCGTCGAGAACCTCACCATCTCCTCGTGCGGCAGTACGGGCATCGCCACCGCCTGGTGCTCCACGGTGCGTTCCTGCACCGTCTCATCGTGCGCCGAGGGCGGGATCGTGGTCGGCAACCGCAGCCTCGTCGAGAACTGCGTCGTCGTGGGCGCCGGCGGGTCCGCCGCCCTGAACGCCGGCGACGCCTGCACCGTCCGCGGCTGCACGATCACCGCGTCCGACGGCGCGGGCGTCTGGATCGGCGAGCGCTGCGCCGTGACCGGCTGCGGGATCAGCGACAACGGCGCCGAGGGCATCACCGCATGGGGCGCCGACACCGTCATCTCCCGCTGCATCATTGACGATAACGCCGGCAGCGGGATTGTCCTCCTCAGCGGCTGCGCCGCGATCGGCAACACGTGCGCCGGCAACGGCGCCCCCGGCTCCGGCGCCGCCGGCATCTACGTCCAGGGCGAGCGAAACCGCGTGGAGGATAACACCCTGCGCGCCAACCGCCACGGCCTCTTCGTCAGCGGCCACCACAACCTCATCTTCCGCAACACCGCCGCGGCCAACCAGACCAACTACTTCATCAACATCTCCAACCGCTACGGCGTGGTCGTGGACCTCACCGGCGAAACCTCGCAGACCGTCAGCGGCAACTCCGGCGCCGGCACGATGTTCACCGTTGATCCCTGGGCGAATGTCGCGTTCTGAAGCACACGAACGGATGGCCGAGGACTCGAACCTCACGCCCCCTTCGAGGGGGCACCCACCGCTTAGCAGGCGGCGGCCGGGCCTCCCGGCTTGACCATCCTCTCGCCTCTTCCAGGCCGGCGCGCACCCTCAGCGCCCGGCCTGTTCCTTTATTGCGCAGACCACACCGCACGCACAAAACCAAGCGGAAGGCGGAGGACTCGAACCCCAGGCCGTCTTGCACGCCCCACCCGTTTTCGAGACGGGGGCCGCGCCACCCGCGGCGTCACCTTCCATCATCACAACCCGGTTCGGAAGGGCGCGGCGGGCCAAAAACACAGCCGGCCGGCCCTTGTGCAGGACCGGCCGGGGGGTATCTCCTCAGTTCCGCGTCAAGCCAACGCAGCCCAGAGCGCCACCAGCCGGCCTCCCGCCGTGGTAGAACTCGGTGAACTGCTGAGAATGATGCGGTGCGCGTTCATCGCACTCAGTATCGACCACACGCCGCCCAATGCCAAGTGATTCTCGCGCACACGTGCGTGCTCGCCGCCCGCCTCACCCTCACCACCGGAGCGAGCGCGGCACACCAACCCGCCCGGCGTCGCCCTCCACCCCGCCGACTACCCTTGCTCCACATGTCCCCCGCCGCTCCCGCTGTTGCCGTCCCCGCCTGGCACGCCCACCCGCGCCTCCCTCTCATCCTCGGGGGTCTGGTCGTCCTGCTCGCGGCCCTCGTCTTCCTCCCCGCCTCACGCGGCGAGTTCGTCTACGACGACGAGCAACTGATCGTCTCCAACGCCCTCATCCAGGATCCGCGCCTCGCCTGGACCGCGCTGACCTCCGATGTCTTCGCCTACCGCGCCGCTGCCGGCGAGGCCACCAGCCCCTACTGGCGCCCCACGACGATGGCCTGGCTCATCGCCATGCACCGCCTCTTCGGCGTCGGGCCGGAGAGCACGCTCGGCTGGCACCTGGGCAACATCGCCCTCCACGCCCTCGTCACCGGCCTGGCCTTCGCCCTCATGCGCCGCCTGGGGATGAACGCCCTCATCGCCGCCGCCGCCGCCGCGATCTTCGCCGTCCACCCGACGCGCACCGAGAACGTCGTCTGGATCTCCGGCGTCCCCGACCTGCTCGTCGGCGCCGGCATGCTCGGCTCGATCCTCCTGGCCCTTCGCGCCCGCGACCTCGCCCACAAGCGCGGCGCCGCCGCGGCGTGCTACGCCGGCGCGCTGGCCGTCTACGCCCTCGCCCTGGGATCCAAAGAGATCGCGATCACCCTCCCCGCCGTCCTCTTCTTCGTCCTCCTCCGTTGGGGCCGCGGCGACGGCGGCGGCGACGATGCGACTTCCGACGCCCCCCTCCGCCCCCTCTGGAAGCGCAGCGGCCCGGCGCTCCTCGCCGTCCTCCCCTTCGCCGCCCTGGCCGCCGTCTATCTCATCATCCGGCACAATATCGTGGGAGCCTCCGGCGCCACCAACCCCGACGCCCCCGGCTTCATCGGCGCGGTCAGGTCCGCTCCCCTCGTCGGCGCCTTCTACCTCCGCCAGATGTTCGCCCCCATCTGGCTCGGCCCGACGTACCCCCTCCGCCCCGTCGATTCCCTCTCGCTGTCCAACTTCGTCCTGCCCCTGCTCCTCTGCCTCGCCGCCGCGGCGGTCTTCATCTACTTCGCCCTCGGCCGCCCGCGCACCCGCGCCGCCCTCGCCGGCCTGTCGATCCTCATCCTCACGGCCGCCCCCGCCGCCATGGCCCCCGCGCAGGCCCCGGAACTGATGGTCCAGGACCGCTACCTCTACCTCCCGCTCCTGGGCCTGATGATGCTCCTGGCCGCCGGCCTCGAGCGTCTCCTCACCCCGCGCCTCGGCCCGCGCACGCCCATCGGCATCCTCGCCGTCGCCGGCGTCCTCGCCGTTCCCCTCGCGGCCACAACCTACTACTACAGCGCCGCGTGGACCAGCAACCTCGGCCTCTGGGCCTGGGCCGTCGGCAACGACCCGAAGTCCCGCTTCCCCTGGGCCCAACTCGGCAACTACCTCACCCGCGCCGAGATGTACGACGAGGCCGCCGTCGCCCTCGACCGCGCCCTGTCGATCCGGGCCACCCCGATGGCCCACCTCGCCCGCGCCGACCTCGCCTTCCGCATGCGCCAGTGGGATCTCGCCGAGCACCACGTCGATCAGGCCCTCGCCGAACTCCGCCCCCGCAACCAGGGCCGCGACCTCTACATGGCCACCGACCTGCTTGCCCGCATCCGGCTTGAGCGGGCCGAGCAGGTCCACGGCGCCGACCTGCCCGATGAGACCCTGATGCCCATCATCGACCTCTACCGCGACCTGCGCACGCGCCTCCCCGCCCTGCGCGTCATGATCACCGACCGCATTGCCACGATCCTCATGGTCCAGAGCCGCCCGCGCGACGCCCGCCGCGACCTCGCCCTGGCCGAACTCGAGTCCATTCGCGGCAGCATCGCCGCCGACCGCGCCATCGAGAGCCGCATGGCCCTCTACCGCCTCGGCCAGCTCTACGCCGAGCGAGGCCGCCTCGCCGAAGCCCTCGACGCCTTCGAGGAGTTCCTGTCCCTCACCGAGGGCACCGGCCACGCCGTCACCCGCATCGCCCGCGACACGGCCCAGCAAGCCGTCTTCGAGATTCGGCGCAATCTCCCCCCCTCCAGCCGCCCCTCAGCCCCGGCGCCGACCCCCGCGCCCCAGCCCGGCGGCTGACCCGGGGCCTCACCGGCCGCCCGGCGGCCCGCTTCCCCCCGTCCGGCCCCTCTGGTATGCTGTCCTCCCCTCGGACCCGCCGCACCCGCGGCCGGGACCCGTGCGTATACCCCTACCCCGCCCCGCCCCCGCTGCGGCAGGGCGGCGATCAGACTCAGGAGACGGTGCCCCATGGCCAAGCTGTTCTACACCCTCAACGAGGCCGCCGAACGCCTCGGTGTCACCCCGAATGAGGTTCGCGACCTCGTCACCCAGGGCCGCCTCCAGGAGTTCCGCGACCGCGACAAGTTGATGTACAAGGTCGATCAGGTCGAACTCCTCGCCGAGGGGGGCGACGGCGGCGAGATTCCTCTCGCCTCCGACCAGTCCGGCACCGGCATCCCGATTCTCGCCGACGACCCCGGTGCGTCCGGCGGTCCCGCGGCCGCTTCCGGCTCCGGCATCCCCCTCGAGCCCGAGCCCGCGCTCGAGACCGCCAAGGAGCGCTCCGGCATCTCCATCTTCGACGCCGACGAGACCGAGCAGGCCGACCCCTCCGCCGTCACGCAGATCACCTCCTCCCCGATCGGCGGCGGCGGCGGCGAACTCACCATGGAGTCCGTCGGCTCCGGCTCCGGCCTCCTCGACCTGACCCGCGAGAGCGACGACACCTCCCTCGGCGCTGACCTGTTGCAGGACGTCTACGGCGGCGAGGGCTCCCGCGCGGGCTTC
>CALAFV010000244.1 GCA_937891445.1 uncultured Phycisphaerales bacterium
ACCACACCCAGGCCTACACCGTGGCGACCGGGACCATGGCGAGCGCCACCTCGGTCACCGTCGCTGGAGTCACCACGACGTCGGTACCCTGTCTCTACCCATACTTCCCCACCACGGGGGAGTCGGTCTACGTGCTCTGCCTCGGGGGCACCCCCGTGCTCGTCCTGGGGAAGGCATTGAGCCCGAGCACCTTTGAACCGGTGCGAGTCGTGACCTTCACCTCCGACGGCAACTGGACCAAGCCCAGCGGGCTGCGCTACATCCGGGTGCGGGTCCAGGGCGCAGGCGGCGGTGGGGGCGGGCGCTCCGCATCTGTTGCTGGGCAGAACTCCGTCGGCGCGGGCGGCGGCTCAGGGGGATACGCCGAGAGGCTCATCCCCGCCTCCGACATCAGTTTCCCCTTCGTCCCCGTGACGGTCGGTGCAGGAGGGTCCGGGGGATCGAACGGCAACGGGAGCGCGGGCGGGCCGAGCCGCTTCGGGGCTGCCGTGGGGTACTACGTCCTGGCGAACGGAGGGAACGGCGGGCCCACTGCTGCGGGCACCAACAGCACGAACTTCTCTGCGACAGGCGGGACCGGCGGAGCCGCAGGCATCGGCGTGGGGTCCTACGGAATCGCGCTGGCGGGCGCGAACGGCGGGCACGGGTGGCACGCAGGGCAGTCGGTCGGCAACGGAGCGTCGTCCCCAGGGTCTGGCGCGGGGTCGGTCATGGCAGCCCCTCGCTTCGCGCCCCTCGTGGGGCAGACGGGAGTCTCCTACGCAGGCCACTTCCCGGGCGGCGGCGGGTCGGGGATCGGTGGTCCGAGCACCACGGGCGCGGGGGGCGACGGAGGGGACGGCATCGTGATCGTCGAGGAGTATTACTGATGAGCGAAGAGGCTGTGATCGTCGACCACGAGGCGACGTGCCCCGAGCACGGCGACTTCATGGTCGCTGTGGAATGGCACCCCGGCGAGAGCAATCCAAGGTTGGTGCACTGCCCCGAGTGCGGCGAGCCCTTGCGCCCCATGGCCCACTACGTCCGAGGGGGCTGATCTGCCCTGGGCACGCCAAGACCGACCGAAGGGGTGAGGGAGGACCTGTGAAGACGCTCGAACTGCGCGACGGCGACCTCGTGATCGGCCCGAGCGGGCACGCGCTGGTCACGGGGCGGGCCAAGTTGCGCCAGGACCTGTCCCTGGCCGTGCGCGAGCCCTACGGCTGCGACCGCTTCCATCCGCGCTGGGGCTCGATGCTCGACTCCTACGTCGGCGGCGTCATCGACGAGTTCTCGGCGGCCGAGGTCAAGTCCGAGGTCATGCGGGTCGTCGGCAACTACATGGCCCTCCAGCAGGATCAGGTCGCGGCCGTCAACGCCGCCGGGCGCAAGCCCACCTTCGGCTTCGGCGAAGTCGTGGCGGGCATCGACGGCGTCGAGGTCCGCCAGACCTTCGATCGGCTCTACGTCAGGGTGCGCGTCCGCACCCTCTCCGGTGACACGGTGGCCGTAGCCACGTCTGCGAGGTAGCACATGGCAGTCCAGCCCAGCGACGTCGTCGCGCAGATGCGCGACACCCTTGCGCTGTCCGACCCCGACCTGGACACCACGGTCGGCACGACGACGCGCAAGATTCTCGACGCTGTCGGGGAGGTGGTGGCCGAGGCCTACGCCGACCGCTACCTCGGGGGCTACTCCTACGACATCGACGTCAAGTCCGGTGACGACCTCGACGAGATGGTCAACCTCTTCGGCTTCACCCGCCTGCCCGCCAAGCGCGCGACCGGGTCGATCACCTTCGAGCGGTCAGGCTCGGCGACAGGGGACATCCTCATCCCCCGAGGCACCCAGATCGCCACCGACGACGTGCTGCCCGTGGTGGTCTCCACCCTCGTGCCCGCGACGATGATGCGGGGGGACACGTCGCTGACGATCCCCGCCCAGGCGACCGTCGGCGGCACCGCAGGCAACGTCCCCGCCGACGTGCTCAACCGTGTCATCACCCCGCTCCAGGGCGTGGGGACCGTCACCAACCAGGTGGCCTTCACGGGCGGCTCGGACGCCGAGTCCGACGAGCAGTTGCGCACCCGCTTCAAGGCCACGATCTTCCGCAACCTCGCCGGGACCGAGCAGATGTTCCTGGCGACCGCGCTGGAGGACCCCAACGTCACCCAGGTCAACGTCATCGGTGCCTCGAAGATCCACCGCGAGCAGATCGAGATCGTCTCCGGCGAGGCGACCTCGACGCTGGTCGGGGCGAAGTACATCTACCCCGACTCGGCGGTGCTCGGGGAGGACATCGACGCCGGGCACATCCTCACCCCTGGGGTGCACTTCGACTTCAACCCCCTCAACCAGAAGGTCAGCATCATCGACGACCTGGCCGAGGACGGGATCTACGACCTGGAGTTCGAGTACGTCCCACAGGCCTCCCGTAACGACCCGACCCAGGGCGTGACGAACCGGGTGGACATCTACGTCAAGGGGGAGCGCCCCACCGAGGCTGAGGAGATCGCCGTCTTCCGCACGGCGCGCGTCTTCGACAACACCACGACCAGCCCGCTCTACTACGCCAACTTCGAGCGCGTGTCCGACTCCTCCCCGCCGCAGGTCGGCAACTACTTCATCGACCTGTCCTTCGGGCCGGTCATGGACGTGTCCACCAGCGACGAGATCGTCATCGACGGGGTGACCTACACCGAGGGCGTGCACTACTTCGCCGTCACCGACGTCACCTCGACCGGAGGCACCTCGACCGGGCTCAGTGGGATCGAGTTCGTCTCGGCGGGCAACGGCAACGGACTGGCGATCCCGTCCGACAAGGAGACCTTCCTGGTCACCTACGCCTACAACGGGGTGCCCGGCGCGGTGGAGACCGCAGCGCGCTCCTGGCGACTGGTGACCACCGACGTGCGAGTTCACACCGCACACCTCTTCCGCCTCCAGATCAACCTCGTGGTGGTGCTCGACCCCGGCTACCCGCTGTCGTCGGTCCAGCCCAGCATCAACGCGGCGCTGAGTGCCTACCTCGACTCGGTCGGGTTCGCCGGGGTGGTGCAGGTCTCCGACATCCTGGAGGCGGTCATGAGCGTCGAGGGCGTGGACGCCGCGAGGATGACGACCTCCGCCGACGACCCCACCGACTACGCGACCCAGCGGGTCAACTCCGAAGGGGACGTCCTGGACACCTTCGATGACGGGGGCTCTCCTGCTCGCGCGGTGGACGTCTTCCTCGACGACATGCAGGTCCCGGTCTTCAACTCCACGAACGTCATCGTCCGCTCTCGCGGCACCTTCGGGGCGGTGTGATGACGGAGATCATCAAGGCGCAGGCGACCGGTGGCGGGCCGACCCCCGAAGGGCTCGACTACGGCACCGACCTCCTCCTGCCTCCCCGATCGACGGCGAGCCGTCTGGACCACTTCCCTCGCGAGGTCTACGACCTGACCTCCGAGTCCCACCTGGTGCGCTTCGTCAAGGCACTGACCGGGGAGGCGGGGGCAGGCCAGTTGCGCACGCGCAACCTCGTCAACCGGCTCCAGCAGACTCTCCAGGGGATGCGCTACTTCCAGTTGGACCGGTTCTTCGGAGCCCTCTTTGGGGTGCGCCGGACCAAGGGCGAGGAACTCGACCTCGACCCCTACACCCAGGGGGCAACCTCCGATCAGTGGCTGGTCCAGGACAGCAAGGACTCGTCCTACCGCTCCCGGGGCGCGCAGTTCGCCAGGGCGATCAACTTCGGCCCGACCCCCACCGGGGTCGCACTCGCCTCCGAGGCTCTCCTGGGCGTCGACTGCGACGTCTACGAGTCCTGGGCCCAGGCCGACGCCGGGTACCGGACCTACGCCGAGTTGGAGGCGCTCTTCGGCTCGGACTTCGGAGTGAACTCGCTCAACCTGGCGACCAACCCGCTGGTCGTGGATGACTTCGGGACGGGCGACGACACCTTCGAGGTGAGGGACACAGCACCCTTTGGTACCGGTGGCTCGGGATCGTATGCAACGGTCGTGGACACGGACGGACCCGAGGTGGAGGGGGAGGAGGTCGGCACCTACGCCCGCAAGACGTGGGCCGTCGGTCCCAGCGGAGGGGGCCAGGCGTTCCACTTGACCTCGTCAACGTGGGGTACTTCCTTCCCGATCAACCTCGGCAAGAAGTACCGGGTCTCAGCGTGGGTGCGCTTCACCCCCGGGTCAGGTACACCGACCGTGTACGCGGCGCTCGTCTTCAACATCTTCCGCTCCAACGGAGCCTTCATCATCGGGGCCCAGGGATCCCTGACCGACCTGGGTGACGGGAACTGGCACGAGATCTCGGTCACCGTCCCTTCCACCATCGGCGGCCACGGGCGTCTCGTCTCCTACGTCAACCTCGGCGGCCCGACCGACGGCATCACCAACGGCTCGACCCTTGACGTCACGGCGATCTCGATCTCCGAGGGCAACGAGGTCATCCCCTTCTTCACGCCCGAGACCACCTACGAGGACATGGAGGAGTTCTCCTACGCCGAACTGGAGGGCGAGGGGCTGGGCAGGCTCGACGGCGACGAGCGCCGCGAGTTCGTGGTCCGCCCCAAGCGCCACATCACCCAGGAGGAGGCGCACGAACTCGCCCGGGCCCTGCGCAAGATCAAGCCCGCCGACGCGCGCTTCACGATCGACTACTCCGGCTCGCAGCCCTACACCCCGGTCGCGATCCGTGGCATCCAGTCGGACTCGAACTACTGGGAGGTCGTGCCTCGGGTCGCCAGCCGCCAGTCCACAGGTTCGCCCTACTCGATCACCTCGACCGCCCCCGTTGAGCAGCCGCGACCGCCCTTCACGGCCCACCAGGGAGAGGCCTGGTCCTACCTCACCGACGTCAACGGTGTGGCCGCGTTCCAGGCGACCAACCTCTCGGACCCCACCACGTTCACGCGCCTGACGCCTCAGCGCATGGAGATGTCCGACGGCAGCGTCCAGGACTTCCCGCCGCCCCACGCGCTCGTGCCCGCGCGCTACCTGCTCGCCGGGCGCTCGGTCTCCGACGGCGTCCTCACCACGAACCCGTACTGGGCCGCGACTCCCTCGACCTGGCCCGACCTGGCCCCGGTCTACACCGACCGCACTCCGGTCTCGGGCCTCGCCGATACGCTCTCGCGCAACCCGATCGGACGACTGCCCTACAGTCCGGCCACGCACTACTGGACGACCCCGCCCAGGCGCGCGGGTGACGCAACCTTCGACATCCTGGAGATCGGCCTGACCAACCGTCGCCGGATCAACTACCTGTCGATGGAGATCTCGCACTACCCCCACACCATGAAGGTCCAGGCCTACATCGACGCGCAGTGGCAGACGATCAGCACGTTCGCCGTCGAGGACTCTGTGCCCGCCTTCCTGCCTCGGGGCCAGGTCGTCAGCGGCCACCCGCAGCACGACCACCCGGGGCACTGGCAGCGCGTCTCGTGGCGGGTGCCGCCCTTCGAGGCGTCCTCCCTGCGCCTGGTCTTCTGCCGCACCGAGGGCGACGTACCCCAGGAGGAGCCCGGCGTCGAGGTCCCCTACTCGCTGGCCGTGCGCGGGCTCGACATCGGCTACCGCGTGACCTCCCTGGACGACGTGCCCGACTCTGCCCGCGACGGCGAGCAGCCCATTGGCACCTCGATCGACGTGCTCGGCAGCCAGGTGGACTTCCACCTGCGCGACCTCGACGCCCGCCGGATGCTGGAGGGCAGGCCCTGGGTCAGCGACCCTCAGCCCATCAACTACGCCGTCGTCAACCTCTACCTCGACGTGCGCACGCCCGACGGCGACTCGCAGGTGGTCGACCACTTCAAGGTCGACCCCACCCACCCCGGCGCGCACCTGTCGCTCTACTGGACCGAGGCGCTGCCCGACGAGCCCAACGGCGAGGTCGACGTCGAGTGGTACGAGCGCCAGGTCTGGCACCCGGTGCAGCGCGACTACTTCCTCCAGCGCGGCTACGTGCACATCCCGCCGACGGCGGCGAGGCACTTCAAGTTCGAGTTCACCTCGCTGACCGCAGAGATCCACCCGGCGATGATCGCCCTCAACCGCGAGGTGCGGATGTTCCCTCGCGACCTCGTGCGCGAGTTCACGGCGGGCTCGGTGGCGAAATCGATCCTTCCCCCGGGGCTCGGCGCGGCGGTCGAGA
>CALAFV010000245.1 GCA_937891445.1 uncultured Phycisphaerales bacterium
CCCTGCCTACTCGCAGTAATATGCCACTGTCCTGTCGGTCTTGTCGTAGTCGCGGCCGGCGGGGCGCAGCCGGTTGGCGGGGATGTCGGACTGCAGCCAGCCGAGCCGGGTGTCCGGGGGGTCGCGGCCGCCGGGGAAGGGTCAATCCGCCACGGAACGGCGGCCCACCCAGGAAGACCACCGGGGCGGGCCGGTGCGGCGGGGGTGAGCGGGGTATCGTTCAGGGCCATCGCGGAAGACGAGTGAGAGGAACGGCATGCCCACCACACCCGAAGGGTTCCAGCAGCGGCTTGATCGGCTCAAGGCCGACCTCGTCGAGCAGGGCCGCCGGGTGCAGGCGCTGATCGAGGCGGCCTTCGAGGCCGCGTTCGCGCGGGACGCAAGCGCGGCCGAACGCGTCATCGCGGGCGATGCGGCGATCGACGCGGCCGACGTGGCGATCGAGCAGGCGAGCGTCCACCTGCTGGCCGACGCGACGGCCGAAGGGGCGGCGCTTACGCCCGAGCAACTCCGGGCCGTGCTGACGATCGTGAAGGTCAACAACGAACTGGAGCGGATCGCCGACGCGGGCGTCTACGTCGCCGAGCAGGTGGAGGCGCTGCGGAAGGTCGGGCAGCCAATGCCGGAGACCTTCCGGGTCATGACCAACAGCGTCATCGGAATCCTGCGGGATACGAACATGGCGTTCGACCGCACCGACGCCAACCTGGCGAGGCTGGTGCTCAACAGCCAGGACACGGTCGGCGCGTTCAAGCGCGAACTGATCCGCGACGGCAGCCAGCGCGTCGCGGCGGGGTCGATGAGCGTGGACTTCGCGTTCACGTTGCAGGAGATCGCCACCGCCTGCGAGGACATGGCGGACCACTGCACGAACATCGCGGAGCAGGTGATCTACGTCGCCTCGGGGACGATCGTGCGCCACATGCACGGGCACTGGGAAGAGGTCCCGCCGCCGGCCTGACCCCCCACCTCCCGACTTCCCCCGCGTCAGTCGGGGTTGAAGTCTTTCATCATCCAGATGTACGCAACCGCCGCGACCACCAGCATCACGGCGAGGATGGAGATCCTGCGTGACAGGCCGGTGCGGACGCCCAGCACGGCGTTTGCGAGCCCCGCCCCCAGGATGTACCAGAACAGGCCCGCCCCGACGAAGAGACCGACGCTGCTGCGCGTCATGCACATCAGCGGCAACCCGGGGAGCAGAAGGTACGCCGAGATCGGGTTCGGCGACCTGCCCTCCCAGTAGACGATCGCCAGCGGCATGACCAGCAGCGGCAGCGGGAGGAGCATGCCGAGCCAGGCCCGGAGGCGCGCGGCCCGGGGGTTCGCGGCCGGACTCGCGGCGGGCGCGGTTTCGGGGGGATGGTCCATGGGCCAAAGGTATCCCGAGAGTCCAAGCGCCGCCCCGGCCACCCCCTCGCCCCCACGCATCTGCGGCATGGAGACGTGGATCGCACCCGGGCCAAGCCGAGCGCACCATGCGCACTCCCGCAAGTTTGTGGCCGTTTTTCATGAGTCAGGGTTCACTCACCACGTAGCGAGGGGTACGGTCTGCCCCTGATGGACTACGGCAGTCAGAACGGGAAACTCCGACAGATTCCGCCCCCCGCCGTCGCCGCCCGGCTCCGCGCCGAGGGGATCGCCGACCAGAGCATCCTGCTGTGCGCCCCGACCGACATCGACCGCCAGGGGCGGTACACACGGCAGTGGCTGATCGTCACGGAGCAACGCGGCGGGCGGGTGCTGGTGATCGGCGAGGAAGCGCCGACGCCGGTGCTGGTCAGTTTCGGCCTGCGCAAGCCGAGCGAGTACCGGCTGCACGCGGGAGTTGGGTCGGGGATCCTGACGGCGCGGATCGACGGGATCGTGGTGGACGTGCTGCGGTACTCCAACCGCGAGGCGTACCGCTTCGAGCGCATCGTGCAGAAGTTGGAGGCACTGCGCTGCGGCGAGCCGCTGGAGATCCACCACGAGGATGAGCACGATCCGCGCCGGTGCGAGACGTGCCGGCTGCTGCTGGACCAGCCGGGGGAGACGTGCCAGTTCTGCGTCAGCCGCGGGCGCGTGCTGTCGCGGATGCTGCGGCTGATGGCGCCGTACCGGCGGCAGGCGGCGGCGATGATGGCGCTGCTGGTGGTGGGGATCGCGCTGGACCTGGTGTCGCCGCAACTGACGCGATTCCTGGTGGACAACGTGCTGCCGGCGAGCCCGGAGGCGGCGGAGCAGTTGCGCAGCGCCGGCGGGGGCGAGGGATCGGGCGCGTACGCGCAGGCGGCGTCGGCGCTGATGACGGTCGTGGGCATTCTCGCCGGCGTGCAGGTGGCGCGGGCGGTGGTCAACATCTTCAACGGGCGGCTGGCCAGCCGCGTGGGGACGGCGGTGACGCACGACATGCGGTGCCGGCTGGTGGGGCACCTGCAGCAACTGTCGGTGGGGTTCTACGACCGGCAGCAGGTCGGGTCGCTGGTGGGGCGCGTGGCGTACGACACCGAGGCGCTGCACGGGTTCATCTGGCAACTGACCGGCGGGTTCCTGCTTCAGTTGATGATGGTGGTGGGCGTGGGAGTGATGATGTTCAGTCTCGAGCCGCACCTGGCGCTGTACGCGCTGCTGCCGGCGCCGCTGATCATGGGGGCGACGGTCTTCTTCTGGCGCTCGATCTACCCGCGGTACTACCGGGCGTGGGACGCCTCCAGCAAGCAGGCGGGGACGCTGTCGGGGATGCTCTCGGGCGTGCGCGTCGTCAAGGCGTTCAGCCAGGAGGGCCGCGAACTGGACCGGTTCACGAGGACCAGCGCGCGGCTTCGCAACAGCAAGAACAGCGTGGACGCGGCGATCGGGACGTTCAACCCGCTGGTGGGGATCGTGTTCCAACTGGGCGGGTGGATCGTGTGGTACGTCGGCGGGCGCGATGTGATCGACGGGCGGATGACGCTCGGGGAACTGATGGCGTTCTTCGGGTACCTGTGGATGTTCTACGGGCCGCTGGCGGCGCTGCCGCAGTTCACCAACTGGCTCACGCAGTTCGTGACGCAGGCGAACCGGCTGTTCGAGATTCTGGACACGCCGGCGGGGGTGCCCGACCCGGAGCGGCCGGTGGCGCTGGGGCGGGTGCGAGGCGACATTGCGTTCGAGAATGTCACGTTCGGGTACAACCGGCACTCGCCGGTGCTGCGCGGGATGGACCTGCACATCCGGGCCGGGGAGATGATCGGCGTCGTCGGGGCGAGCGGGTCGGGGAAAACGACGCTGATCAACCTGCTGTGCCGGTTCTACGACGTGGACGGCGGGAGCGTGAAGATCGACGGGACGGACGTGCGGGAGATCATGCGCGCCGACCTGCGGCGGCAGATCGGGGTGGTGCTCCAGGAGCCGTTCCTGTTCCGGGGGAGCATCCGCGAGAACCTGGCGTACGGGAAACCGGACGCAACAGAGGAAGAGATCCTCGCGGCGTCGAAGGCGGCCAACTGCCACGATTTCATCATGCGTCAGCCCCACGGGTACGACACGTGGGTGGGCGAGCGGGGCGCGGGGCTCAGCGGCGGGGAGCGGCAGCGGATCAGCATTGCTCGGGTGCTGCTGACCAACCCGCGGATTCTGATTCTGGATGAAGCGACCAGCAGTGTGGATGCCGAGAGCGAGGCGGCGATCCAGGAGGCGCTGCGGGAACTGGCCCGCGGGCGGACGACGATCGCGATCGCGCACCGGCTCAGCACACTGCGCAGCGCGGACCGGATCATCGTGGTGGACCAGGGGCGGATCGTCGAGTGCGGGTCGCACGAGGAGTTGATGGCACGCAATGGGCCGTATGCACGGCTGGTGCATCTCCAGGGGTCGAGCGCGGAGAAACCCGCGGCAGCGCTGGCGGAGGAAGCAAAGCGGGTGGAGAAGGACCCCCCACTGCCGGCCGTCGGCGGGCATCGCGTGCGGTGGCTGACGCCGGAGAACGCGGTGATCCACCTGGGGACGTACAACACGCTGCACGTGACGGTCGCCAACGAGCGGATCTACGGGGGCGTGTTCGCGCTGCGGTGCATGCCGGTGCAGCACCCGGAGCGGTACATCTCGCTGCGGCAACTGGACGGATCTGGGCACGAGCGGGAGGTGGGGATCATCCGCGACCTGGCCGAGTGGTCGGAGGAGGCGCGGCGGCTGGTGCGGGAGTCGCTGAGCAAGCGGTACTTCGTGCACACGATCAAGGGGATCGAGGCGATCAAGCCGGTGGGGAACTTCCTGAGGTTCCGCGCGGAGACGGACCTGGGGCCGATCGAGTTCACGGTCCGCGCCCAGCCGGACCGCGTGCAGGACTTCGGCAGCGGCGGGAAGATGCTGCTGGACACGGATGAGAACCGGTACCTGGTGCCGGACGTGGAGCGGCTGCCCGATTCCGAGCGGCGGCTGTTCAAGCGGCACGTCTACTGGTAATCCCCAGCGGGCCTTCTCCGCACCGCTCGTTCTTGTGGCGGATGAACGCTCGGCTCATACCCGACTCGCCGCGGCTTCATCCGGGCGACCGAGACTACCCGGCACCTCCGGAGGCCGTGCCGCCGGATGGAAGCGGCATTGGTTCTCTGCCGCCGCGACGGGCATGATCGGAGCCGCGAGCGCATGACCACGATCTCGCCCAAGGCCGCCGCGCCTCGCGCTGTTCGAGCCGGGATGCGAGCCGCGACGCTCGAGGCGCCCGGGCGGGTGCGCATCGACACGGTCCCGGTGCCGGAGCCGGGGGCGGGGCAGGTGCGCGTGCGCGTCGAGTGGTGCGGCGTGGGCGGGTCGGATGTTCCGGTGTGGGAGGGACGGGAGTGGTTCCGCTACCCGCTCGAGCCGGGGAGGCCGGGGCACGAGGGGTGCGGGACGGTCGATGCCGTCGGCGAGAGCGTCGAGGGACTGGAGGTCGGCGAGCGCGTCGCGTTCCTCTCGTACCGGGCGCTGGCGGAGTACGACCTGGTCGATGCGTCGGCGGTCATCAGGCTGCCGGCGGCGCTGGCGGGGAAGCCGTTTCCCGGTGAGGCGCTGGGGTGCGCGGTGAACGTGCTGCGGCGGAACGGGATCGAGGCGGGGCAGACGGTCGCGGTCGTCGGGATCGGATTCCTCGGCGCGGTGCTGGTGCAGATGGCGGCCCGGGCGGGGGTGCGCGTCGTGGCGGTTTCGCGACGGCGGTATGCACTCGATGTGGCGCGCGCGATGGGGGCGGCGGAGACGCTGGTGATGGACGACCCGGGGGCGGTCGTTGACGCCGTGGGCGGGCTGACGGCGGGGCGGCTGTGCGAGGTGGTCATCGAGGCTTCGGGGGCGCAGCGGCCGCTGGATTTGGCGGCGCAGTTGACGCGGGTGCGCGGGCGGCTGGTGATCGCGGGGTACCACATGGACGGGCCGCGCCAAGTGGACATGCAGACGTGGAACTGGCGCGGGCTGGACGTGATCAACGCGCACGAACGCGACCCGGCGGTGTACGTGGACGGGATCGCGCGAGCGGCGGCGCTGGTGGCGGAGGGCGGGCTCGACCCATCCCCGCTGTACACGCACACCTTCCCGCTCGAGCGGCTGGACGAGGCGCTGGAGGCAGCGCGGACGCGGCCGGATGGGTTCATGAAGGCGCTCGTGACGGCGTGAGCGCCGCGGAGGATGGAGCGACGACGTTGATGATGCAGGCGGGAGAGGCCGCCAGAGCGGCCGGCGGAGAGCCATACCCATGATTGCGACTTCCCACCCTCGGGCCGCGCGGGCCGGCATGTCGATTGCGATCTTCGGATCGGGCCTTGGGCCGGCCCGGTGGAACGGGGCGAAGGCATACTTCCGCGGGATCATCCGGGCGCTGCATCAGCGCGGGCACCGCGTGCGGTTCTACGAGCCGGACACGTTCGAACGTCGGCGGCATGGCGATCTGGCCGATCCGGACTGGGTTGAGATCGTCGCGTACCCGGCGGAATCGGAGCGCGGTGTGCTGGATGCCGTCGAGTCGACGTGCGACGCGGACGTGGTCGTGAAGGCCAGCGGCGTGGGGGTGCATGATGGGCTGCTGGAGAGCGCGGTGCTGGCGCTGCGGTCGCCGGGGCGGCCGACGGTCTTCTGGGATGTCGATGCGCCGGCGACGCTGGCGAGATTGGAGGCCGCGCCCTCGGACCCGCTGCGCAAACTGCTGCCGCGGTACGACCTGGTGCTGACGTGCGGCGGCGGGGAGCCGGTGGTGCGTCGGTACCTCGGGCTGGGGGCGCGGGCGTGCGTGCCGGTGTATCACGCGGTTGATCCGGAAGTGCACCACCCGGTTGCGCCCGACCCGCGGCTGGCGGGCGATCTGGCGCTGGTGGCCAGCAGGCTGCCGGCGCGGGAGGCTCGCGTGGATGAGTTCTTCCTGCGGCCGGCGGCGGCGCTGCCCGAGCGGACGTTCTTCCTCGGCGGGGTCGGGTGGGACGAGAAGCCGCTGCCGCCGAACGTGCGGTATCTCGGCCATGTGCCCGAGCGGGACCGCAATACGCTCAACTGTTCGCCGATGGCGGTGCTGAGTGTCAGCCGCGGGCCAGCGACGGCGAGCGGGTGCTTGCCGCCACCGCGGGTGTTCGAGGCGGCGGGAGCGGGGGCGTGCCTGATCACGGATGCGTGGGAGGGGATCGAGTTGTTTCTCGAGCCGCGGATCGAAGTGCTGGTCGCCGCCAGCGGCGAGGACGTGGTGCGGCACCTGCGCGAGTTGGACCTCGCGGCGGCCGCGGCGATCGGGGATCGGGCGCGGCGGCGCGTGCTGCGCGAGCACACGTACGCCCATCGCGCCGAGCAGGTGGAGGCGGTGCTGGAGGGGCGGTGGACGACGCGGCTGCCCGCGATCCAGAGCCCGGCGCCGGAGCGGGCGGAATCGCCGAACGTGGGAGCCTTGTAGCGCCTGCGGCACCCACTCCTGGGTCTGGCTGGAGGCGCCGCGTTGGTTGGAGCCCGCGTCGGCTGGGCACGCGCGGTTTGAGGGATTTCACCGGGACGGCCGGGGCTGGCACATAGCATCGAGCGATGCACGCTTGCCCGCCCTCCCCGCCCGCCCCCAGCCGGCCTGCGCGCAGAGTCAGGAGATGACGCCATGCCTTCCTGGACCAGCAAGGAGCGCCGCCAGTACGAGCACATCAAGGAGAGCAGCCTGAAGCGCGGGGCATCCGAGGACCGCGCGCAGGAGATCGCCGGGCGGACCGTCAACAAAGGCCGCCGGAAGGCGGGGCGCACGCCCAACAAGACGACGACCGGCACCGGCAACCCGCGCCGGCCGCTGGAGGACCGGACCGTTTCGGAGTTGCGCAACCTTGCTCGCGACGCGGGGATCCGTGGGCGGAGTTCGATGAGCAAGCAGGAACTGGTGCGGGCGATCCGCGGCGGCAAGCGCTGAGCGGACCGGTCGCGCCCGACCCTCGAAGACGGCCCCCCGGCTAGACTGAGCGGACCGCGGCGGGTGTCCGCGGCGGAAAGGGGGCCGCGTGCCGCACGTGCTCGCGCTGGATCAGGGGACCACCAGTTCCCGGGCGATCGTCTTCGACGAGGCCGGCCGGCAGAGGTCGGTGGCTCAGCGGGAGTTCCGGCAGATCTTTCCCAAGGGGGGGTGGGTCGAGCACGACCCGGCGGAGATCTGGGCGACGCAGCGCGACGTTGCGCGTGAGGCGATCGCCGCGGCGGGGCTGCGGCCAGGGGATATTGCCGCGATTGGGATCACAAACCAGCGCGAGACCGCCGTCGTGTGGGATCGGCGCAGCGGCGAGCCGGTGCACAACGCGATCGTCTGGCAGGATCGGCGCACGAGCGGGTTCTGCGATGACCTGCGGCGCGCGGGGTATGCGGAGTTGATCCAGCGCAAGACGGGGCTGCCGATCGATGCGTACTTCTCGGGGAGCAAGGTCCGGTGGATCCTCGACAACGTCCCGGGAGCACGGGCCCGCGCGGAGCGCGGGGAGTTGGCGTTCGGGACGGTCGATTCGTGGCTGATCTGGAACCTGACCGGCGGGCGCATGCACGCGACGGATGTGAGCAACGCATCGCGGACGATGCTGCTGGGGATTGAGCGCTGCGAGTGGGATGATGAGTTGCTCGCACTGCTGGGGGTGCCGCGGGCGATGCTGCCGGAGGTGCGCGCGAGCAGCGGCGTGATCGCGGCGGCGGACCCGGAGGTGCTGGGCGCGGCGATTCCCATTGCCGGCGTCGCGGGGGATCAGCAGTCAGCGCTGTTCGGGCAGGCGTGCTTTGCGCCCGGGCTGGCGAAGAACACGTACGGGACCGGGTGCTTTGCGCTGATGAACATCGGGGAACGGCCGATCCAGTCGGGGAGCCGGCTCATTACGACCGTCGCGTGGCGCGTGGGTGAGCGGACGGAGTACGCGCTGGAGGGGAGCGTGTTCATCGGCGGCGCGGTGGTGCAGTGGCTCCGGGATGGGCTGGGGCTGATCAAGTCGGCGGGCGAGATCGAGGCGCTGGCGGCGTCCGTGCCGGATACGGGCGGGGTGTACTTCGTGCCGGCGTTCGCGGGGCTGGGGGCGCCGTATTGGGACCAGTATGCGCGCGGGGCGATCCTCGGGCTGACGCGTGGGACGACCGCCGCGCACCTGGCGCGGGCAGCGCTGGAGTCGATCGCGTTCCAGGTCGCGGATGTGCTGGACGCGATGCGGGACGACACGTCGATCCCCCTGCCGCAACTTCGTGTGGACGGCGGGGCGGCGGCGAACGATCTGCTGCTGCGGTTTCAGGCGGACCTGCTGGGGATCCCGGTGGTGCGGCCGAAGGTGACGGAGACGACCGCGCTTGGGACGGCGTATCTGGCGGGGCTGGCGGTGGGCGTGTGGTCCGACCGCGATCGGCTCGCCTCGCAGTGGCAGATCGACCGGGTGTTCGAGCCGACCGGCGACCGTGAGCGCATGCTCGAGCGACGGCGGCGCTGGCGCGAGGCCGTGCGTCGGGCGGCCGCGTGGGAGCCCGGGTCGCCGACCGACTAACCCCTATCCCCCCCACCGTCCATGGACCGCAACGAGCAACTTCAGCGACTGACCGAGCGGGATGAACCGTGGGACATGGTCATCATCGGCGGCGGGGCGACCGGCGCGGGGATTGCGCTCGATGCGGCGGCCCGCGGGTACGCCGCGGCCCTGCTGGAGCAGCACGACTTCGGCAAGGGGACGTCGAGCCGCTCGACGAAACTCGTGCACGGCGGGGTGCGGTATCTCCAGCAGGGGAACATCTCGCTGGTGATGGAGGCGCTCAAGGAGCGCGGGCTGCTGTTGCGGAACGCGCCGCACCTGGTGCGGGATCTGGCGTTCATCGTGCCCAACTACGACTGGTGGGAGGCGCCGTTCTACGGGCTGGGGATGAAGGTGTACGACCTGCTCGCGGGGCGGTATGGGTTCGGGCGGTCGCGCATTTTGTCGAAGGAGGAGGTGCTGAAGCGGATCCCGACGATCGAGCAGGACGGACTGCGCGGCGGGGTGCTGTACTACGACGGGCAGTTCGACGATGCGAGGCTGCTGATCAACCTTGTGCAGACGGCGGTCGAGCGCGGGGCCGCGGCGGTGAACTACGTGCGCGTGGTGGGGATCACGCGCGATGCGGAGGGGATGGCGGCGGGGGTTGTCGCGGAGGATGTCGAGTCCGGGCGGACGCTGACGGTGCCGGCGCGGTGCGTGATCAACGCCGCGGGGCCGTTTGCGGATGCGGTGCGGCGCATGGATGAGCCGGAGGCTGCGCCGATGATCGCGCCCAGCCGCGGGTCGCACATCGTGCTGGATGGGTCGTTCCTGCCGGGCGGGGTGGCGATCATGGTGCCGCGGACGAGGGATCGGCGTGTGATGTTCGCGATCCCGTGGCTGGGGCGCGTGGTGGTCGGGACGACGGATGTGCCGGCCGACAATGCGGACCTGGAGCCGCGGGCGACGGAGGAGGAGATCGAGTACATCCTCGAGACCGCGGGGCCGTATTTGGAGCGGCCGCCGACGCGGGGGGACATCCGGAGCGTGTTTGCGGGGATCCGGCCGCTGGTGCGCAGCGGCGAGGCGGCGAGCACGGCGGCGCTGTCGCGTGATCACACGGTGCAGATTTCTTCGTCGGGCGTAGTGACGGTTGTGGGCGGGAAGTGGACGACGTATCGCAAGATGGCCGAGGACGCGGTGGATCACGCGGCGATGGTGGCCAAACTGGATGAGCAGCCGTGCCCGACGCGCGAGTTGCCGATTCACGGGGCGTGCGAGCCGGCGGCGGATGCGGCGGATCCGCTCGCGGGATTCGGGGCCGGTGCGCGGGAGATCGCGGGACTGGCGCGGCGGGATCCGGTGTTGGGGCAGGTGCTGGACCCGGCGCTGCCGATCACGCCGGCGCAGGTGGTGTGGGCGGCGCGGCATGAGTTGGCGCGGACGGTGGAAGATGTGCTGGCGCGGCGGACGCGGTGCCTGCTGCTGGATGCCGCGGCGTCGATGCGGGTGGCGCCGGCGGTGGCGGCGGTGCTGGCGCGGGAACTGGGGCGCGACGAGGCGTGGGAGCGGGCGCAGGTGCGGGAGTTTGACGCTGTCGCGGCGGGGTATCTGCCGCGGGGAGCCGGCGGCTATTCGGGGAGCGAGTAGCGGGCCTCGATGAGG
>CALAFV010000246.1 GCA_937891445.1 uncultured Phycisphaerales bacterium
CGGGAGTGGGTGGAGCGGCTGCCGCGGTTGGAGCCGGGGGGTAGGGTAAGGCACGGAAATGTGCGTCTGGGAGCGTTGCGCAGCGCGACGGGGCAGGAGGGGTACGAGGAGGCGGTGCGGCGGACGGTGGAGCACATCGCCGCGGGGGACATCTTCCAGGCGAACATCGCGCACCGGCTGAGCGCGGGCTTCCGGGGGTCGGCAAGGGCGATGTTCGCGCGACTGGCGGTGGCGGCGCGGCCGTGGTACGGGGCGTACATCGAGCGGTCGCTGGCGGCGGAGGCGGGGATGGGCGCGGAGGGGCGGCGGATCATCGCGTCGATCAGCCCCGAGTTGTTCCTCGACTTTGAGGGGGCCACACGCCGGGCGGTCACGCGGCCGATCAAGGGGACGCGGCCGGCGGCTGAGGATCCATCGGGGCTGCTGGGGAGCGCCAAGGACGCGGCGGAGTTGACGATGATCGTGGACCTGATGCGCAACGACCTGGGGCGTGTGGCGGAGGTCGGGAGCGTGCGGGTGGAGGAGTTGCGGGGGATCGAGCGGCACGGGGGCACAAAGATGGGTGGCGGGGTGTGGCACGGGGTGGCGACGGTGAGCGCGACCGTGCGGGAGGGGGTAGGGCTGAGCGGGCTGGTGCGGGCGGCGTTCCCGGCGGGTTCGATCACGGGGGCGCCGAAGATCCGGGCAATGCAGATCATCGAATCGCTCGAACCCGTGGAGCGCGGGCCGTACTGCGGGAGCATCGGGTACGTGAGCGATTCGGGGGATGCGTGTTTGAACGTGGCGATCCGGACGGCGTGCATCGTCGGGCCCGCGGAGGGCGGGGCGTGCGACGCGGTAGGGGACGGGGTGCTGGATTACTCGGTGGGCGCGGGCATCGTGGCCGAGAGCGATCCGCGGCGGGAGTGGGAGGAGACGATGCACAAGGCGGGGGCGATTCTGGGGCTTGCGGGCGAGCGGAGACAGGCGGCGGGGGCGAGCGTGTAACGACGCCCGCACGGGGCTGTGCAGGAGCAACCGAAAATGGGTGAACGGGCCGACGGATACATCCTGCAACCCGGCGGCGGGCCGCTGATTCGCTCGGACATCGTGGACGTGTACATCTTCCGACGCGCGGCCGAGCGGCCGGAGGATCTTGGGGGCGTCGGGCGGCTGGAGGCGCCGCCGCCGGTGGAGCGGGCGGGGGTGGAGTTTCTGCAACTGCTCCGCGCCGGCGAGCCGTTGGGCGGGACGTGGCAGCCGGTGATGGCGCACGTGGAGCACGGGGAGACGGCGACGCAGTGCGCGATCCGCGAGATGCGCGAGGAGGTCGGGCTGGAGGAGAGCGGGGTGCTCGGCCTGTGGGCGCTGGAGCAGGTCTATCCGTACTTCGTCGCCGCGATTGACGCGATCGTGCTGAGCCCGCGCTTCGCGGCCGAGGCGCCGCGAGGGTGGGAGCCGCGGCTGAACAGCGAGCACACGGCGGCGCGGTGGGTGCACGAGCGCGACGTGGCGGCGACGTTCATGTGGCCGGGGCAGGTGGCCTGCTGCCGCGAGATCGTCGAGTTCATCGTGCCGGAGGGGAGTCTGGCGCGGGAGCGGCTGCGGATCCGGTAGTGCGGGTCTGAGCGGGTGCTACGCGGCCTGAGCGGGCGCGGAGGTTTCGACCTGCGGCTGGGGTGGGGCCAGCAACACATCCCACGGCGCGATCACGCGAGCCGGGTCCGTGTTGGTGATGAGGCGCTCGTAGGCGTCGAGCATCGGGCCGGGCGAGAGCGTGCCGATGATGAGGCGGTCGGCGGCGAGGGCGTCGTCGATGAGGCTGACGCCCAGTTCGCACGCGGCCTCGCGGATGTGACGGGCGTTCTTCCCCTCGTGGACGATCGCGGCGGTCGTGAACGGCGCGGCGTCGAAGGCGCGCTGGAGCGACTCGCGGGCATAGGCCTTGCCGGTGAAACGGTCGAAGAGATCGGCCGGCATCGGCGTGCGCGGCTGGCGGCGGAGCGTAATCGCGGTCTCGGCCAGGCCGCGGAGGTAGCCAGGTGTGGCCCGCTCCAGGTGCGCGATGCGGGCGTAACGGACGATCGTCTCGCGGAGTTCGACGCGGCGGCGGTCGTCCGGGGCGTAGCGCTGCATGACCCACGCGTTGTTGCGCACCAGCCGGCGGAGGATGCGGTTCATGTCGCGGCCGCTGGCGACCTTGTGGTGCGCGACGCGGAAGCGCCGATCGAGCATGATCCTGTGCCCGGCGAGCAGGAACTTCGCGGCCAGGTCGTACTCCTCGGCGTAGTAGTCGAAGGCGGGGTCGTACCCCTTGGCGGCGAGGAACGCATCGGGGCGGATCGCGACGCCGCAGCCGGTGAAGACCTCCGGCAGGCCGCCGGCCTCGCGCCGGCCCTGCTCGGGAAGGGTGATCTCGGCCGCGATGGCCGCGGCGTCGGCGGGCGCTTCGGCGAGGGCGGCGAGGAAGCCGGTGTCGATCGGGTGGGAGTCGTCGTCGAGCATGACGACCCACTGGCAGGCCGGGTCGGCCGCGGCGACGCCGGCGTTGCGGGCCGCGGCGCCGCGGTTCTCGTTGAGGAAGACGACCTCGGTGGGCAGGCCGTTGGCGAGCGTGACCGGCACCCGCGGCGGGACGTCCGAGGCGTTGTCCACGACGATCACCTGGGCCGTGTGGCGCGAGAGCGCGCCAAGGGCCTCAAGCGTCGCCGCGAGGCGCTCGGGGCGGTTGCGGGTTGGGATCACGTAGGCGAGCATGGGGGGAAGTGGAAAGTGGAAAATGGAAAGTGGAAAGTGGAAATCAGGCGGTCCGGCGACGCTGCGACTCCTGCTTTCCACTTTCCACCTTGCGGCCAGTTAGGCACCGACAGCGACGGACCGCGCCCCCCGCGCCGCAACCCGATCCGGCGGGGTGTACGTCAGGTGCGAGGCGTGGATGCGGACGATGCCGTGGCGGAGGTCGGTGGCGGAGATGACGATGTTGCCGATGCGCTGCGCCTGCGCCGCGGCGGCGACGGCGCCGAGGAAGCCCGCGGCG
>CALAFV010000247.1 GCA_937891445.1 uncultured Phycisphaerales bacterium
CGTCGCGGGGGAGATCAGGACGCTGGGTGGAGGCTCTTGCTCTCGCGCCGGATGAAGCAGTACTTCGACGCTGCCGCTTGCCTTGTTGTACGAGATGATGCCCGCGCGCGCCAGAAGGCTCACCATGAACCCAACGTCCCGATCCCTCAGGCCCTCGCCGTAACCCTCACTCCGCAGGACGGTCTCGACGGTCCCGCGGTCTGCGCCAGGAACTCCGTCCAGAAGTTGCGTCACAGCGGCGACCGTCGGAAGCGTGAGCAAGGCCTCTCGCAGCACCAACGTCGCAGTCGCGTCGTCGTGTCGGACGAATCGTGCCGCGAAGTACGCCTTCCCGCTCTGCGAGAGGTGCGCTGGGTCGTCGGGGTCGACAAGTCCGGTCGCACGGAGGAACGGCAGGTCGGCCCGGAGGTCGCCAGGGCGGCCCTCACCTACCGCTTTGAGCGCGATGTCGTAGGAAGCCCAGCCTCTAGTCGGAATCTGCGGCAGCGTCATCGGTCGATTCCGCGGGAGCCAGCAACTGCGCAAGGTCGTCGCCGGCCTCGATCACCTTGCCGATTACGGTATACGCCGAAGCCGGCAGCGTCTTGGAGCCCTCGATCACGAACCGGATGACTCCGCCGTCGATGGACCAACTGTGATGCACGATCGCATGCGATGCTTCGCCCTGGCGCTGCAGGTTCTCCGTGGGGGTATCGCGGATCGGCGCGAGCGGCGCTTCCGAGGCGTTGGCGGTGATCTCTGTTGTGAAGACCATCTCGTTCACCGCCCTCTCGACGGGGTCGAGAACGCGAATCTTGTCTCCGTCGATTTCCAGGAGCCCAGCCGCCTCCCCGCTGCGAGCGAACACGGTGGCAAAAACATCCTTGGACTGAGGACCGATTCCGTGTCGATTCATGGCGTGATTAGCCAGCCCGGCGATCGGGATCGACTGGCCTTTGGTGAGTTCGCCGATGACCTTCATGAAGATCGTGCAGTTCTCGAAAGCCGCGCGCAGATCCGCCGCGGGATTGGAGTCGAAGCCCGGATTGGCCAACTCCTGGGCGAGCGGCGTGACGGTGAGTTCGTCGCCGCGCCCGGTGAGCAGCCCGAAGTCCTTCAGGGTGGCGATCTTCGACCGATACGGGCCGCTGTTCGGTGTCGAGTGCCCGAGTGCCGATGCCAGCGAAGCGTTGTTGTGGCTCGGACCGAACCCAGCAATCTGCTTCACAAGC
>CALAFV010000248.1 GCA_937891445.1 uncultured Phycisphaerales bacterium
CCCAGCAGCAGCCTCAGCAGCGTGCTCTTGCCGGCTCCGTTGGGGCCGACCACGACCGTCACCGCCCCCGGCTCAAACGTCGCGCTCACCCCGCGCAGCACCGGCCGCGCTCCCGCCGCCCGCCCGCCCGCCGGGCGGTAGGCAAAGTGCACGTTCTCCGCGGTGAGCGTCATCGTCTCTCACGGTCCCCCCGCGCCGCCCGCGTTGCTGCCGCCCCGCGCCGGCCATAGGCTAGCGACCCGGCGGGATCGCGTGTCCCCGCCGGCCGAGGACCAGCGATGGCGACCAACAACAGCGCGGGAACCGGAGCGGGGGGAACGGCGGCCACGGCGGATACCACCTTCGGCGGCAACACCGTCGCGGTCCTTGGGGCGACCGGCTTCGTCGGCCGCTACCTCGTCCGCGAACTGCTCCGCCGCGGCTACACGGTCCGCGCCCTGGGCCGCTCGCGCGAGAAGGCCCGCCAAGTCCTCCCCCGCGACACGCGCCTGACCTTCCTCCAGGGCGACGTCTTCTCCCAGAAAGACCTTGCCGAACTGCTCCGCGGCGGCGAGGAGAAGGCCGGGGCCCTTATCAACCTCCTGGGCATCATCCGCGAGACCGGCGGCGGCCAGACCTTCCAGCGCGTCCACGTCGATGCCGTCCGCGAGGCGATCGCTGCCTGCCGCGAGGCCGGCGTCGGCCGCTTCCTGCACATGTCCTCCCTCGCCGCCAGCCCCGAGGGCAAGGGCGGCTACCAGAAGACCAAGTGGGAGGGCGAGCAACTCGTCCGCCGCTCGGGCCTGGACTGGACCATCTTCCGTCCGTCCATCATCCACGGCCCTGATGGCGAGTTCGTCCAGATGGTCAAGGGCATGTGCTCGGGGCAGGAGCCGCCGTACTACTTCCTCCCGTATTTCTCGCGGCGGCGTCTGGACATGTCCGTGCCCTTCGGGCGCGTCGTGTGGGAGTCCCCCCGCGTGCAGCCGGTGGCGGTGGAGGACGTCGCCGCCGCGATGGCCGAGTCGCTGCGCCGGCCCGAGGCCATCGGCGAGATCTACCCGCTCGGCGGCCCGGATGTCCTCGACTGGCCGGAGATGCTCACATACCTGCGCGACACAATCCCGGGGTGCAACCGCAAGATGCCGCCGTGGCACATCCCCGGCACGCACGCCGCCGCCATCGCCCGGGTTGCCAAGGCGCTCGGCCTGGGGAGCCTCCTCCCCTTCGACGCCGGCACGGCGCTGATGGCGATGGAGGACTCGGTCGCCGACCTCACCAAGGCCCGCACACACCTGGGCTTCTCGCCGCGGCCGTTCCGACCGACCGTGGCGGCCTACGCCGCCCGGGCGTAAGTCCGCCGGGCGACGCCTCGACGCTCCAATCCGGCCCGCGGAGCGATGACCCTCCCCCGTTTCGGGCGGGATCCAGGGCCATCCCCGGGCTGGCCGCCTATACTTGTTCTGTCTGAGCGGCCTTGGGGGAGCGGTCTCTGCCGCCAATCCTGACGAACCGACGGACCGATGAAGCAACCACGGCTGCCCCGTGCGCCGTCCGGGCGGGTGTTCCACGGTGGAGCGCCCCGGCACAGGCCACGGTACGCTGCGGGGGGAAACGGAACACACATGCCTCTGAAGTACGCCCAGCGCCTGCTGGACCACCTCCAACACGACACCTACGAGCCTACTCAGGCGGCGCGCCTGATGGCCGACCTCGGCATCCCGCCGGAGTCCGCCGCTGAGTTTGAGGACGCCCTGCGCGTCATGGCCGCCCGCGGCGACATCGAGATCGACGCCCGCGGCACCGTCCGCCTCCCGTCGATGCCCGACGAGATCACCGGCACCTTTCGCAAGAACCAGCGCGGCTTCGGGTTCGTCATCCCCGATCGGCCCTACCGCGAGGGCGACCTGTTCATTCCGCGCGACGAGACGCGCGACGCGCTGACCGGCGACACCGTCCGCGTCGCCGTTGAACGCACCATCCGCCGCGGCGAAAAGGACATCGTCGGCTCCATCATCGAGGTCATCCGCCGCAAGCGCAAGAGTTTCAGTGGCGAACTCGTCCAGCGCGGCGGCATGTGGCTGGTCTTCCCCGACGGCAAGGAACTCACCCAGCCCGTCGTCGTCCCCGACGCCGGCTCCAAGAACGCCAAGGCCGGCGACAAGGTCATCGTCGAACTGCTCAAGTACCCCGAGGGAGACATGGTCGGCGAGGGCGTTGTCGTCCGCGTGCTCGGCGAGGCGGGGCTCCCCGACGTCGAGACGCAGGCGACCATCGCCGCCTACGACCTGCCGAGCAACGAGTTCCCCGAGCCGTGCCTCCAGCAGGCCCGCGAGGCCGCCGCGCGGTTCGATGAGGAAGTCGCCCGCGGCTTGCGTGAGGGGTGGGGGGCCGACCGCCTCGACCTTACCAGCGACTTCATCATCACGATCGATCCGCCGGACGCCAAGGACTACGACGACGCGATCAGCATCCGGCGCACCACGCTCTCCGACGGCACTGTTGGCTGGGAACTGGGCGTCCACATCGCCGACGTGGCGCACTTCATCCCGCCCGGCTCACCTCTGGACCTTGAGGCGGCCGAGCGCGGCAACTCGTGCTACCTGCCGCGCCACGTCATCCCGATGCTGCCGGAGATCCTCTCCAACGGCATCTGCTCGCTCCAGGAGGGCGTGGTCCGCTACTGCAAGAGCGCGTTCATGACCTACTCGCGCGACGGCCGCATCCTGCGCGAGGGCGTTGCCGCCACCGTCATCAAGTCCGCCAAGCGGCTGACCTACCTCGAGGCCCAGGCCCTCATCGACGGCGACCTTGAGGAAGCCCGGCGCCACGCCAAGACCGAGCCGAACTACACCGACCAACTCATCGCCACTCTTCGGGAGATGGACGCCTGCTCCCGCGCCATCCGCGAGCGCCGACGCCGCCAGGGCATGATCCACCTCGAACTCCCGGAGGTGAACCTCATCTTCGACGAGCACGGCCACGTCGTGGACGCTGAGCCCGAGGACGACGCCTACACGCACACGCTCATCGAGATGTTCATGGTCGAGGCCAACGAGGTGCTTGCTCGCCTCTTCGAGGGCCTCTCCGTCCCGTTGATCCGGCGCATCCACCCCGAGCCCACGCCCGGCGATGTCGGCGAACTGCAGACCTACGCCCGCGTCGCCGGCTACAAGATCCCCAAGCGGCCGACGCGCGAGGAACTCCAGGGCCTGCTCGAGGCGACCGCCGGCACCGGCGCCGCTCGCGCCGTCCACATGGCCGTGCTGCGCACGCTCACCAAGGCCGAGTACTCCCCCGCGTTGATCGGCCACTTCGCCCTCGCCAGCGAGGCCTACGCCCACTTCACCAGCCCCATCCGCCGCTACGCCGACCTCACGGTCCATCGCGCGCTGGCCGAGTACCTGCGTCACACCGACAATGGCACGAACCGTCCGAAGGACGACAAGGCCCGCAAGGCCCTGGGCCGCCGGCTCATGGAGAGCCCGATGTGTCCGGACCAGGACACCCTCGTGCAGATCGCCCGCAAGATCACGGCCACCGAGCAGAACGCCGAGGCCGCCGAGCAGAGCCTCCGCGCGTTCCTGGTCCTCCAACTCCTCTCCAACCACATCGGCGAGGCTTTCGAGGGGATCGTCACCGGCGTCTCCCCCTCTGGCGTCTTCGTCCAACTCGAGAAGTACCTCGCCGACGGCTTCATCAAGGCCGCCGATCTCCCCACCGGCGGCAAGCCCGGCCACCCGCACTACCACGGCGGCTTCGGCGGCGGGCGCTGGACCGTGGACCCGCGCACCGGCGCCCTGGTCCACCAGTCCGGCCGCTCGTTCAACATCGGCGACCGCGTCACTGTCCAGATCGCCAGCATCGACCTGGCCCTGCGCAAGATGGACCTGGTCATCGCCAGCCCCGAATCGCGCCAGGTCGGCAAGGACAAGAAACTCCCCCAGTCTCGCTCCGGCGGCCTCGGCGGCGGCGGCCTTGCCATCGATTACGACGTCCTCAAGTACGGCAAGACCGGCGCCCAGCGCCGCGCCCAGCGCTCCAAGGCCCGCGAACGCAACAAGGCCGACTACCGCCAGCAGCGCAAGGACAAGGGCAAGAGGTAGGTTGAGGCACCAGGCACTGGGCATCCGGCATTCAGCGAGTCTGCAGTTGCAGATCGCCGCTCGTGAGCCAATCCCTCTTGGTCTGCGCCTGATCCTTGATGCTTCGCTACTGCCTGGTGCCCAGTGCCTACGTTCTTCTGAATCGCTGCAGGCTCTCCCCTTCCTTCACATATCCCAGGAACTTCCCCCGCGGCGTCATCCCCGCCACCATGTCCGCGTCCAGCCCGATCACCCGCGTCCCCGTGTCGTCCTCCACCAGCGCGAAGCACGCCACCGGCCGCGTGCGGATGTCCTCCACATCACGCGAGCCGTAGTCGTACACCGCCAGCCACCCCTCCGCCGGCACGATCTGCAGGATGCGCTGCTTGGCCACCATGCCCCCAGCGTACCCGGTCCGCCGCGGCGGCGGATGTCACCGCTTCGCAACACTCAGCAGCCCCCACGCCAACGCCGACTCCCCCGGATGCTGCGCCGCCGTCCGCCGGTACTCCTCGACCAGTCGCGGCAGCGGGCGCTCGTCCGGCTGCCGCGGCGCCGCGGCCACCGGCCCCGTGGCGTTGACAACCGGCGCCGCCGGCCCAGTCACACCCCGCGTCGTGTACCCGGCAACAAACGCCAGAGCCAGCCCCGCCGCCACCGCCGCCCTCCACCCCCACGCCTTACGTCGCGCCGACGCCGCGACAGCCGCCGGCATCGCCAGCCGCGCTGCCAGCGCCTCCGCGTGCTCGCGCGGCACCACCATCTGACGCACCGCCGCCTGCGCGGCGCCCAGCCCCGCCACGTGCTCGCGGCATGTCGCACACACGTCCAGGTGTGACTCCACCGCCCCCCGCTGGTCCGGCGCCAGTTCCCCGGCCAGGTACTCCGCCAGCACATCGCTCACCGATCTGCACGACATGGTCATCGCCGCACACTCCGCCGGGCCTCCCCGGTCTCGACATCAACGCCCATCGCCCCCCGCACCGCCGTCAGCGCCCGCACGTAGTGCGTCTTAGCCGTCGGCTCCGCGATCCCCAGGTCCGCCGCGATCTGCGCGAACGTCAGTCCGTCGGCCACCTTCGCCAGCAGCACCAGCCGCTGCATCTCCGACAGCCCCGCGACCGCCTCGCGCACGCGCTGCCGCTCCTCCTCCCCGGCCCGCGCCGCGCCCTCGTCCGATCCGCCCGCGAGCCGCGCCCGCGCCGCCGCCCGGACGCCCGCTGCCCGGTGCCGGTCCACCGCCGCGTTCGC
>CALAFV010000249.1 GCA_937891445.1 uncultured Phycisphaerales bacterium
CGGCCCCGCGTTCCGACCCCGCGCCGTCGCCCGCCCCCACGCCGGTACGCGTGCGTCAGGCCACCGACGGCCGCCGTGCTGCCGCCGACACCGACAACGACGCGCCCGCCGTTCCGCCCGGCTTCACGCCCTACAAGCGCTACGCCCCCTCCCGCCGCGCGAGGCCCCGCCCGCCGCACGAGATGACCGAACACGGCCTGGCCTCGATGCTCGCGGACATCGTCGCGGTCGAGGGGCCGATCCACCGCGACGAACTCTTCCGCGTCTGCGCCCGCTCGCTCGACGCCCGCCTTACCGCCGCGAACGTCGCGGCCCTCGAGGCCGCGCTGGCCGCCGCGATCCGCCGCGACCAGATCGCCCAGCACGGCGGGGACACCGAGTTCCTCTGGCCCCCGTCCATGCGCGAGCCGCCGCTGCGCTGGCGCGGCGGTGACGAGGCCGTAACCGATCCTGCGCTGATCGCGCCCGAGGAGGTCGCCCGCGTCGCCGCGTGGGTCGCCCGCAACGAGTTCGGCGTCCCCGAGGCCGACTTGCCCGCGGCGACCGTCCGAGCGATGGGCTTCCGCCGCGTCACGGAGCCGCTGCTGGCCCTCGGCCGCGCGGGCGTGGCGCTGGCCGTTCAGTCTGGCCTGATCGCCCGCGACGCCCGTGGCATCATGGTTCCCGCGCCGACGGATCGCGCTTCGGCTTCCCCCCCGGCAGCAGCAGGTCCGCCAGCACCGCCGCCAGCGCCAGCCCCGTCGTGATCAGGTACGTCGCCCCCGCGCCCATGATCAGGTAGACGGCCCCGGAGACCTCCCGCGCCACCCACCACCCGCCCAGGTCGAGCATCAGGGCGGCGCCCATCACCATTGCCATCAGGCTCACGATCCGCCGCGGCCAGCGCGTGGCCAGCAGCAGCGCGATCGTGACGGCCGTCAGCGGCCCCAGGCCCAGCGCGTGCGCGTGCGTCGAGGTGACCAGGATGGAGACGGGCACCGGGTCCAGTTGTTTCGAGAACGCGACTCGCTTCACATCATCCCAGAACTCCAGCGGGACCCGCTTCGCGACCTCATCCGACGACGACCGCGAGTGGCACGAGACGCAGTTGGCGCGGATGAGTTCGGCCGGCGCGGCGTCGCCGAGGTCGAGGTTGTCGTAGTCGAGGCTGATCCGGTCCCCCCGCAGCCACGCCAGCAGCGACTCCCGCTTCGCCGCGGTCAGTTCCTGCGGGTGCCCGCGCTCCAGCGCCGCCATGAGCGGCGCCCGGCGCTGCACGCCGTGGTACGCCCCCTTGACGTCGTCCACCGACAGCCCGGGTTCATCGTCCTTGGGCGCGTGGTGGATGCGCACGTACGCCGCGGAGGCCGCCAGCCCGCCCAGCAGCGTGATCACGACGCACGCCAGTCCCAGCCTCGCCCCCCACGGCAGTTCCGTCAGCCTCATGCGGCGCTCCCCTCCGGGTCAATCGAGCATCACCCCGCCCCGAGCATCTCCTGCGTGATCTCCACCGTCTGGCCCGTGAGCACCGCCTGCTGCGCGGCCAGCCCCACGAGCGTCGCCCGCATCCCTTCCTCGGCGCCGGCGACCACCGGCGCGCCCTCGGTGATGCTCCGCACGAAGTCCGCCAGGGCGTAGTACAGCGACGGGTGCGGCAGACCCACGCCTTCCTTGAGTTTGCCCTGCGAGGCGAGTTTGGTCGCCTCGGCGATCAGCGTGATGCCCTCGTCGTTGTGGAACTGCTGCCGGTTGGCGTACACCTCCCACCCCTGCGTCGGGGCGTCGGCCTCCTTGAACATCCACCCGTGGCTCCACGCGAGTTTGATGCTCGCGTTGGAGCCGTGGAAGACCTCGTGCCGCCCCTCGAAGGAGTTGGCGAGCGTCGCCATGTACTGCAGGTGCGCCCCGCCGCCCCCCTCGCCGAAGGCCAGGTCGCACGCCACGGTGTCCGCGACCTCGCGCCCATCCTGGTGGAAGCGGATCGACCCCGAGCCCCGCACCCGCGTCGGGTACTGGCCGACGTACCAGTGGACCACGTCGAACTGGTGCGTCCCGAGTTCCCCCGCAAGGCCGATGGAAACCTCCTTGTCCAGTTTCCAGTTCATCGCCTTCTCGCGCGACGGATCCGAAACCGGCACGCGCCACGACGACTTCTGATGGTGCTGGGCCCGCATCGAGATCAGGTCGCGCACCGCGTCGGAGCGGAAGAACGACCTGGCCAACTTGTACACCGGGTTGGACCGCCCCTCCAGCCCCACCGCAAACACGCCCTTCGCCCCGCGTGCCGCTCTGGCGATCTCGCGGCAGTCCTCCGCCGTGTGCGCGATGGGGGCCTCCAGGTACACGTGCTTCCCGGCCTGGACCGCGTCGATCGCGATCTGCTTGTGCTGGTGCGTCGGCGTGGCGATCACGACGGCGGCGATGTCGTTCTTCTCCAGCAGTTTGCGGTGGTCGTCAAAGCCCTCCGTCCCCGCGGCGCGGCGGAGGCCGGCCTCCAGCCGCGAGGAGTCCGAATCGCAGATCGCCGTCACCCTGACCGCGTCGATCTTGGCCAGTTCTCCGAGGATCGCCCGCCCCTGCCGCCCGATCCCGATCACGCCGACGTTCAGCGGCGCGCCGCTCACGCGCGGCGCGGCCGGCAGCACGTCCGGCACGATCGACAGCGCCGCGAACGCCCCCGCCGCGCCCACCGCATTGACCAGGAACTCCCGCCGATCGATCTCGCTCATGTCAGCCTTTCTGCTTGATCCCGCGCCTCGCCGTCCTTGAAAGAGGGGGCAGGGGAGGGTTCATCAGTTCATGTGTTCCGTTTCGTGATCCGGGCGCCCCCGTCCGGCTCCCAGCACCAGATCGGCGCGAGCCCCCTCCACACGGTACTCCCCGTCGCCCCCCAGGATCACGCTCGTCATCTCCGGCGGCGCCCCCATCGGCCGCGCGCCGAGCACCACCATCGCCGTGGAGAACCCCTCGGCCCGCAGCGGCGACTCGTCGATCGCCGCGGCCATGGCGATGCCGCAGGTAGCCGGCGCCCGCGTGCGCGGGTCGATGATGTGCCCCAGCCGCTCGCCGTTGCGTTCGACGATCCGCCCGCTGGGCGCGGAAACCGACAGCGACATGTCGCGCAGCACGACGACCGGCGCCGCGTCCCGCCCGAGTTGCACGCGCCACCCATCCCGCCCCGGCGGAGCGCCGATCGCCGTCACCGAACTCGTCCCGCCGTGCACCAGCGCCGACGTCACGCCCGCCTGCCGCAGTACCGCCGCCGCTCCAACCAGAGCCGCACCTTTCGCCAGCCCGCCGAGGTCCAGCGATACCCCGGGCCGCTTGAACCGCACCGTGCACTCGACCTCGTCGAGTTCCACCAGGTCCATCCCGACCGCCGCTTCCTCGGCGCTGGCCGGCTCCGCGGCGGAACTGCTCCCGTCGTGGAACTTCCACACCCGCATCAGCGGCGCGAGCGTGATGTCGAACGCCCCGCCCGCCAGCGCGTTGACCTCCATCGCGCAGGCGAGCATCGCGAACGTCTCGCGGTCCACGCGCACGGGCCGCTCCGCGGCCGTGCGGTTGATGTGGCTCAGCAGGCTGTCGCGCCGGAAGAGGCTGTAGCGGGCGTCCGCGTCGCGGATCTCCTCCATCGCCGCCTCGCCCGCGGCGCGGAGCGACGCGCTGTCGCGGCCGCACAGCACGGCCTCGAACCGCGTCCCCATGGCCGCCGCGGCCACGCGGACGACCGCATCCTCGGCGCGGGCCAGCACGGGCGCCGCCTCAGATCGCCGACGCCGTCATGCTCTTGGGGTCGAACGCGTACGCGCGCCCCTCCCACGCCGACCGCGTCGCGAGATCGACGATGACCATCACCTTCGTGCCCATCTCCACGTCCGCCTCCGGCCGCTCGCGCGTCCGCAGGCTCCGGAGCCACGCCAGCCGGTGCACGTCCTGGTCGTTGCCGATGTCCGGGCACTCGACCGTCCTGGCGTCGATCTCCTCGGAGTAGATCCGCTCCGGCCGCATGACGCAGTTCTTGGACCCGAGGTAGATGTTCCCCTTGTGGCCGCGGATCATCGTCTCCAGCCCGACCTCGTTGCACGTCGAGCCCGCGACGACCATGATGTGCCCGGACTCGTACTCGATGGTCAGGTTCACCTGGTCGTGGTTCTCCATCGCCTTGTCCACCAGGTGCGACCCGGCGCACGTCACACGCACCGGCCAGCCGATGTCGTCCAGCGACACCATCAGCGGCGTGATCACGTGCACCAGCAGGTCGCCGATGATCCCGGTCGAGTACTTGCGGTACCGGCGCCAGCGCGCGTACACCTCCGGGTCCCACGGCGCCGGGCCGGCCGGCCCGCACCACGCGTCCCAGTCGAGGTTGACGCCCGGCTTCCAGTTCGGGTCGATCCCGTAGTAGAGCCACTCGCCCTTCTTGGAGTTGCGGCAGTAACTCGTCTGGCTCATCGTCGGCGTGCCGATCTCCCCCGCGGCGACCATCTTCCGCGCCTCGCGGTACTTGGGGAGTTGGATCGCCTGCGTGCCGACCTGCACGATGACGTCCGGGTTGGCCTTCTGCACCTCGTACAGGCGCAGGGCCTCGCGCAGCCGCAGCGTCATCGGCTTCTCGAGGTACACGTCCTTCCCCGCCGCGATCGCGTCCTCCGCGTGCTTGGCGTGCCAGTGCTCCGGCGACGCGATCAGCACGGCGTGGATGTCGTCGCGCTTGAGCAGTTCGCGGTAGTCGGTGTACTTGTCCACCGTCGCCCCGCCCTGCCCCTCGGTGCACGCCTTGTGCGCCTCATCCAGCCGCGGCTGGCAGACGTCCGCCAGCGCCACGATCTGGGCCTTCTCCTTCCCCTGCTTGACCAGCGACATGAAGGAGTGGCAGTGCGCCGTCCCCATGCCGCCCGTGCCGATCACGCCGATGCGGATGACCTCGTCGGGCCCCGGGTGACGCAGCGAGGTCGCCTTCGGCACCGGCCGGATGTTCAGCGACCCGCCCAGCGTCGTCGTGCACCCGCTCACCAGCCCCGCGGCCCCCGCGGCTCCCGCCGCGGCCACGGCCTTGCCCAGGAAGGAGCGGCGGGATTCGGAATGCATCGGAGTCTGGGCGTGATGGTCGCTGGTCGTCATGGATCGGTCCTTTCTTTCGCGGCGTCCCGGAACCGGGTCGCGGGGCCGGTTCGGGTCCACCGCTCAGTCTGACAGACTTGGGCTTTGTCCGCAAGTCCGGTTCGGGCCGTCGGTTTCATCCACCGCCGCGGCCCGGGACCGCGGGGTCCGGCCCGGCGGAGGCCGGGGAGCACGAGAGGCCGGGGAAGGGGGGGGAAGGCGGGGGGAGGAGG
>CALAFV010000250.1 GCA_937891445.1 uncultured Phycisphaerales bacterium
GGAGGCGGGCCAGCCGCCGCTGCCGGCGGTCCGGGAGGCGATCGCGAAGGTCGCCCCGGACCGGCTCGACCGTCTCGCCCGGCAGGACAAGCGGCCGAACATCGAGGCGATGCCGCCGGCGGAGTTCGTCGCGTTCGTCGAGACCATGCTCGCTGACGCCGGGCTGGAGATCACGCTCGCCGAGACGGACGAGCAGCGCGTCCGCGACACCCTGGCCCGCTGGGAAGCGGCCCAGGCCGCGGCGAAAAAGCGCAAGATGACGAAGCAGGGGCGGTGAGGCTCAGCGCCCGATCCGCGAGAGCAGGGCATCCATGATCGCGTAACTCGCCGCCTCGTCGCCGAAGGGCTCGAGGCGGACTGCGATCGACGTGCCCGTCTTGGTCACCCGCGACTCGACGACGGCCTTCTCGAACTCCCGCGCCCCGGAGTGCTTGCCGATGACCACCCCGCGGTCCTCGCTCGTGGACGATGCCGCGATCGAATAGCCGCGGGCCCGCAGCGCCTGCTCGGCGGCGGTGGTCGCCGTGACGACCGACACGGTGGGCTCCAGTTCCGTATAGAGGGTGCGGAAGCAGTAGGAGGCTGTGATCCCGTTGCCCCGCGGGCGCGCGGCGCACCCGGTGGCCAGCAACGCGGCCACGCCCAGCAGGGCGGCGCACCGGCGGATGCGTCGTGAAGGTGTGCGGATCATCTGGTCATTCCCCGAGCCAGCGGCGCATGTCCAGATCGTCAAGGCTGAGTCTTCCGGCCCACTCTTTCAGCGCTTCGAGCAGCAGCGGGTCCACCGGCTCCGCGTTGCTCGCGGGTTCGGGGCTCGCCGGAGTCGGCGCGGATGTTTGCTCGTCCGCGCGCGGCGGTTCTGGTCCGGATGCCGCCGCGATCCGCAGGATCGGGTCATCGGCCGCGATTCCCAGCACCCGCAGCCAGTGCGCCACCGAGGGGCCGTCCAGCGGGATTTCCTGCGCGAATGCCGGTCGCGATCCTCGCGGCGGTGGGAGCCGTCCGGCGTCGGCGGCGAGGTGGGCGAGGAACCCCTCGCTCGATATCCACGACACCCGTGCCCGCCGCGCCGCCCGCCTGAGCCGCCCATCCGTGCTGACGACCAGGAGGCTCCGCCGGGCCCCACCCGCGGCGGGCTCGGCGAGGAGGGCCTCGATTACGGCGTCCGCCTCCCGGCCGGCCCCGGCGTACCGCACCTCCACGCTCCCGGTCCCGCGGTCCGAACGCCAGAGTTTGAGCCGGCTGGGGCCGGCCCCATCGCAGACCAGGATGACCCGCTGGCGGCCATAGCGGCTCTCCCCGACCAGGCGGGCCAGGCCGTCGAGGTCCGGACCCGCCAGTTCCGGGGGGAGGACCCCGGTGACGTGGAGCACGTTGTACGCGTCGATGATGAGCACCCGGGTTTCCGATCGGCTTGCCGGGGCCCGGAGCGTGCCAAGCGTTCACCGGCCGGCGTCCAAACTTGATCCTCCCCTCCACACCGGCTTTACTATCCGCCCACCCGGTCCACTGAACCGGGGACGCTGTCGCCACCTAAACGAGGACCTGCATGTCGATCCGAATCAAGGCCCGCAGCGGCGAGACCGTCGAGCAGATGCTCCGCCGCTTCAAGAAGCTGTGCGAGAAGGAAGGCCTGACCAAGGACATCAAGCGCAAGGAGTTCTACGAGAAGCCTTCCGAGCGCAACCGCCGCGCGGCCCGCAAGAGCATGGCCCGGCGTGCCCGCGAGGCGCTGGCCGCCGCGGGTGAGGCGCCCGCCAAGAAGGGGGCGAAGCGCCGCTGATCGCGCGGCTCTCCGCGGTCCATGATCGCCGGTGGCCCGGCGCGCCCGCTTCGGATGGGCGGCGGCCTCGGCTCGGGGGTGGGAACCGGGGGGACGGATGTGGGGATCCCGGGGGAGGGCGTCGGGGACGGATCCGGGTTCACGTGCTCCGGGGCGGTGGGGGCGCGGTCCTCGTGAGGAGGTTCCACTCGTGCTTGCTTTGAACGCCTTCACTCGGTGCGGCCGGGCTCTCGCTCTGGTCTGCGCGGCCATCATCCTCACGCTCGTCGCGCCCGCGACGGCCTTTGCCCAGGACGGCGCGCACCGCCCCGGCGGCGAGGCGAACCTCCGCCTCCCCGACCTGAAGGGCGAGACGATCCCCGTCGACTTCCTGGGGATGAGCGGGCAGACGCTGCTGATGGGCGGCCTGGTCGTGTGCGCCCTGGGCCTGGGCTTCGGCTTCATGATGTTCGCGAGGCTCAAGAGCATGCCCGTGCACAAGAGCATGCTCGACATCAGCGAACTGATCTACGCCACGTGCAAGGCGTATCTGCTCCAGCAGGGCAAGTTCCTGATGATCCTGTGGCTCTTCATCGCCGCCGCGGTCGGCGTGTACTTCGGCATGCTCAGCCCGTACGTCGATGAGGCCGGCAACGTGCAGACGGGCATGCCGCTGGGGCGGGTCGGCATCATCCTGCTCTTCTCGCTGATCGGTATCGCCGGCTCCTACGGCGTCGCCTGGTTCGGCATCCGCGTCAACACCTTCGCCAACAGCCGCGCGGCCTTCGCGTCGCTCCGCGGCAAGCCCTTCCCCTGCTACTCGATCCCCCTTAAGGCGGGCATGAGCATCGGCATGGCGCTGATCAGCGTCGAACTGCTGATCATGCTCTTCATCCTGCTGTTCCTGCCCTCGAACCTCGCGGGGCCGTGCTTCATCGGGTTCGCGATCGGCGAGTCGCTGGGCGCCGCGGCGCTGCGCATCGCGGGCGGCATCTTCACCAAGATCGCCGACATCGGCTCGGACCTGATGAAGATCGTCTTCAAGATCAAGGAGGACGACGCCCGCAACCCCGGCGTGATCGCCGACTGCGTGGGCGACAACGCCGGCGACTCGGTCGGCCCGTCCGCCGACGGCTTCGAGACCTACGGCGTGACCGGCGTGGCGCTGATCGCGTTCATCCTGCTGGCCGTTCTGCCGCAACTGTTCCAGACCCCCGGCATGTCCGCCCAGGAGGCCGAGGTCCGCGCCGGGATGGTGCAGGTGCAGCTGCTGGTGTGGATCTTCGCGATCCGCATCATCATGGTCGTGGCTTCGGCCGCGTCGTACTTCATCAACGAGGCCATCGCCCGCGCCCGCTACGCCAACGCGGCGACGATGAACTTCGAGAAGCCGCTGACCAACCTGGTCTTCCTCACCTCCGCCATCTCGATCGTCCTGACCTACCTGGCCAGCTACATGCTGATCCCCGACCTGGGCGGCGAGGGGAGCGGGATGTGGTGGAAACTCGCGACGATCATCACCTGCGGCACGGCCGCCGGCGCGATCATCCCCGAACTGGTCAAGGTCTTCACCAGCACGCACAGCCGCCACGTCCGTGAGGTCGTGACCTCCTCCGAGGAGGGCGGCCCGTCGCTGAACATTCTCTCCGGCTTCGTCGCCGGCAACTTCTCGGGCTACTGGATCGGCATGGCGATCATCCTGCTGATGGGGATCGCGTACTACATGAGCACGCTCTTCCCGACCGACCCGCCGCTGATGGTCGCCCCGGCGGTCTTCGCGTTCGGTCTGGTGGCCTTCGGCTTCCTGGGCATGGGCCCGGTGACGATCGCCGTGGACTCCTACGGCCCGGTGACCGACAACGCGCAGTCGGTCTTCGAACTCTCGACGATCGAGCAGATCCCGGGCATCTCGGAGGAGATCGAGAAGTCCTTCGGCTTCAAGCCCGACTTTGAGAACGGCAAGCAGTTCCTCGAGGAGAACGACGGCGCGGGCAACACGTTCAAGGCGACGGCCAAGCCGGTGCTCATCGGCACCGCCGTCGTGGGCGCCACGACCATGATCTTCTCGATCATCGTCGCCCTCACGCACGGCCTGACCGACGGCCTCGACAAACTCAGCCTGATGCACCCGCCGTTCCTGCTGGGCCTGATCGCCGGCGGCTGCCTCATCTACTGGTTCACCGGCGCTTCGACGCAGGCCGTCAGCACCGGCGCCTACCGCGCGGTGGAGTTCATCAAGGCGAACATCAAGCTCGAAGGCTCCACCAAGGCGAGCGTCTCCGACTCCAAGCGGGTTGTGGAGATCTGCACGATCTACGCCCAGAAGGGCATGTTCAACATCTTCCTGGGCGTCTTCTTCGCGACGCTGGCGTTCGCGTTCTACGAGCCGTTCTTCTTCATCGGGTTCCTCGTCTCCACGGCCCTCTTCGGCCTCTTCCAGGCCATCTTCATGGCCAACGCCGGCGGTGCGTGGGACAACGCCAAGAAGATCGTCGAGACCGAACTGAAGGCCAAGGGCACCGAGCTGCACGCCGCGACCGTCGTCGGCGACACCGTCGGCGACCCGTTCAAGGACACCAGCTCGGTGGCGATGAACCCCGTCATCAAGTTCGCGACGCTCTTCGGCCTGCTGGCCGTCGAACTGGCGGTGAGCATCACGCACCAGCAGGACAGCACGCGGCTGGTGCACATCCTCTCCGCGGTCTTCTTCGCGATCTCCGTCTTCTTCGTCTGGCGCTCGTTCTACGGCATGCAGATCACCAAGGGCACGACGCACCTGAGCCCGGTGGACGAGCCCAGCGCCAAGATCCCCGCGACGCGGTTCTGATCGGACCGACCGTCACCAACGTCTTCGACGGGCCCGCCGGCGCACCCGGCGGGCCCGTTTCGTTCCACGACGTGCGGGCTCGGGCGCGCGGGATATGCACCGGTCCAAAAACAACAGCCCCCAGGCGGGCGCCTGAGGGCCGTAGGAGCTTTGTCCTATCGGGCTGCGACCAACGCAGCTCCGTCGAGCTGGTCGGTTAGGACCGCAGCCCCTTGGTACAGTCGTTCTGCGTCACTGGATCACCTCCTTGTCGAAGAGCGGTCTTCCCAGCCGTCGCTGCGCCTGTACGCGCTCGCCGCCGGGCTCTTCCCCCGCGGGCCGTCGCCCGCGGCTCAACGCCCGGGGCGCATCACGCGGACGGCCCCGGTCGTCCCGCCCCTCGCCGGAGGCCCGCGACGCCTTTTACGCGGGTGGTCCGGTCCGGAACGAGATAAGCGAAGTATGGCACCGGGCTTTCCCGAATGCAAGCCCTACACCGACGACACCGGGCGTGACTTTTTCGTCTCGCGGACGGGTCGCCGTCACCCTTCGTACTGGTCGAATGCGCCCTTGGCCGACTCCCCGTCGAGATACGCCTGGAAGTCGGCGACCTTGTACGACAGGAAGACGAAGGCGTGGTGCAGCGCGAGCCACTCGAGGTCGCTTGGGTCCTCGCCCACGTCCTTCCTCAGGCGGTTGAGTTCGGCCAGGATCGTCTCGGCTTTCATCTTGCGCATGGCGGCGCTCCGCTGATGGCGAGTGCTTGGGCGTGACTCTACGCCCGGGCCGGCGCACGGCCGGCCCGCGCCGTCGCCCCCCACGCCGCGGCGAACAGCGCCGCGAGCACCAGCACGACGCTCGCCCCCGGCGGCATGTCCGTCTCGAAACTCAGCACGACCCCTGCCGCGAGCCCCGCCAGGCCGATCGCGCACGACAGCGCCACCACCGCCCCCAGCCGGTCGCTCAGCCGCAGCGCCGTCGCCCCCGGCAGCACGAGCAATGCCGACGCCAGCACGACGCCCGCGAGTTTCATCGACGTCACCACCGCGACCGTGAGCAGGAGCATCATCCCGAACTTGATGCGTTGCGACGGCACGCCGAAGGCCGTCGCCGTCGGCTCGTCGAACGTCCAGAACAGCATCGGCCGCCGGATCAGCCACGCGCTTCCCGCGACCACCGCCGCCATCGCCCACGCCAGCGCCAGGTCCCACGTCCCCGACGGGAAGAGCGAACCGAACAGGATCGACTCCCAACTCCGCGGCGTGAAGCCGACGCTCCCGACCGCCGCGGCGACGCGGCGCGAGGCCTCGACCAGCACCGCGCCCAGCGCCATCGAGCCGACCAGCGCCACGCCGATCGCCGTGTCGAACTGCACCGTCCGTCGGTCGCTGGCCGCGGCCATCGCGACCGCGGCGAGCATGCAGAACGCGACGATGACCGCGAACTCGATGGCCGGGTGCCCCGCCGCGGGCCATGCCGCCGCGAGCACCGCCGCCACGCCGACGCCGCCGAAGGCCGAGTGGCTGACACCCTGGCCGACGAAAGCCAGCCGCTTGACGACCACCAGCACGCTCACCAGCGAGCACATGAGCACGATCGCGACGCCGGCGAGGATCGCCTGCCAGAAGCCGTCGAGGGTGAGGTACTCGAGCGTGCGCACGTCAGGGGTGCTCCTTGTGGCCGTCCCCGCGGCCGCTGATGGAGACCTGCACAGGCGCGGACGGGTCAGGCGTCGAGGACAATCGGGGATGGGCGTGCGACGGGTCCGGGCACGTCGCCGCGTCGTGCGCGTGGATGTGCACGCCGGCGAGCACGCCCGCGACGTCGTGGCTGAACAGTTCCGCGAGCACCTGCGGCGTGAGGCCCTGCGGCGAGACGTGCGAGTGCAGCCGCCGCGCCAGGCACGCCACGCGGTCGCACCCCGCGACGATCGCCCGCAGGTCGTGGCTGACGATCAGAATCGTCACGCCCAGTTCGCGGTGCACGGCCGCCAGCAGGTCCGCGAAGCGCTGCTGGCCCACGGCGTCGATCCCCACCGTCGGCTCATCCAGCGCCAGGATCTTCGCCTTCGCCGCCAGCGCCCGCGCGATCATCGCCCGCTGGAGTTGCCCGCCCGAGAGTTTGCCCACGGGGCGGTCGGCGTACTCCTCGGCCCCGACCAGGTGGAGCAGGCTCGCGACCCGCTCGCGCGTCTCCCGCGGCACCCGTCGCCACGGCGGCACGCGCCACGCCGCGCCGAGCGTCACCATCTGCCGCACGCTCAGCGGGAGGGCCAGTTCCGGCTCGGCCCGCTGCGGCACGTACCCGATCAGGCCCTCGGCCCGCGCCTGCGCCGGCGTGCGGCCGAAGACGCGGATCGTGCCGCCGCCGGGGTGCAGCGGCAGCAGGCCCAGCGTGAGTTTCAGCAGCGTGCTCTTGCCCCCGCCGTTGGGGCCGAGGATGCCGAGGCGTTCGCCGGGCTCAACCCGCAGCGACACCCGCTCCAGCGCCGGCGCCTCCGCCCCCGGGTACGTGAACGTCACGCCCGCGTACTCCACCGCCGCGGCGGCCGTCGTTGCGGCCGTCGGTGGGGGAGGGGGGGCGGGGGTTGTCGTGGGTGATGAGGTCACGGGGGTCCGAACCGGGCGCGGGGCCCAACGGGAATCAGTCCGACAGCGCCGCCACCAGCGCGTCGAGGTTCCGCTCCATCATCTTCGACCAGTCGCCGTCGCCCAGTGGATCGAGCACGGCGACGCGGGCGCCCGTCGCCTGCGCGATCCGGCGGCCCGCGGCCTGGCTCAGTTGCGGTTCCACGAAGACGGTCGTGAGCCCTTCGCGCTTGACGGCGTCGATGGCCGCCTGGATGGCGGCGGGGGTCGGCTCGGCGGCGTCCAGCCCTTTGATGGCGACGGTCTTGAGGCCGTAACGCTCCGCCAGCCGGCCCCAGGCGTCGTGCCCGACGACGATCGTGCGGCGCTTCACCCCCGCGAGCCGCTCGCGGTACAGGGCGTCGATCCGCCGCACTTCCGCCTTGCGCTGCTCGACGGCCTTGGTCCACGCCTCCGCCTCCTCGGCGCTGAGGCCCTCGGCCAGCGCAGCGCCGAGGCCGTCGATCAGCCGCTCGACGAGGACAGGATCGAGCCATAGGTGCGGATCGGCCGAGCCGTGGTGGTGGCCGTGCTCGCACGTCTCGCCGTGCTCGTGGTCGTGATCGTGGTGATGGCCGTGATCGTGGCCGTGGTCGTGGTGTCCGTGGTCGTGGTCGTGGTCGCCGC
>CALAFV010000251.1 GCA_937891445.1 uncultured Phycisphaerales bacterium
CGCCCTTCAGCGCGGCGCCCTCAGTCTTCGCGCGTACGACAGGGTGCTGCGCGTAGCCAACACCCGTTATGGCGGACGTCAGAGCGCGGTCGCGACCCGCTCCGGCCCCTCGTCCTTCTCGTCGTCGTCGTTGAGGATCGTAAGCGCTCCAACGGAAGTCCACGGCAGGTAGACCCGGTGGTACCCCTCAGAGTCGATGACAACGCCGTACTCGTCGTAGTTCGTGATTTGCCCGAAAATTTTCCCCGACTGGGTCGTCTGGAGGTGCACCCTGTCGCCTTGCGCGACGTGTTTCTTCAAGATCATGGCGCGAGCGTATCGACGCACCCCGTCGTGTCGCTAGTGCGAGTTGCGGCCTACCCTTCGAGGAGCCGACGCCGGGCAATCTCCTGTGCCTTTGCTTGTGCCGCCGCTATGCCCACCTCATCGGCGTTCGGGTCGTTGTCTACGAATCTCGCGTGACGTGCCGCGTCGAAACCTGCACGGATCGACTCTGCGTACTCTTCGTCGGTGAGGTGGTATGTCATCTTCGCCATGGGCGCGACACTATCGGTGGGACCGTCCCGCCACCAGAGTCACGGCATCGCGGTTGCCAACTGCGTCGCCAGTTGGAACAAGGTCCAGAACCCGAGGATCGCGGTCACCGTACCGGCCACACCACCAACCACAACCCACCACGGAGCCTTCGGACGCTGTTGCGCCTTCATCTCCACCAACAGACTCTCCACCGCGCTCGTGCGGGCCTCCAAGCGGTCCAAACGTTCTCCGGTGCGGGTCTCGTTGCTGGACATTCCGGTCAACTTCTCCTCGATACGTCCGACCGCGACCGCGAGACCCATAAGGTCTACGCCCGTGGTGTCAGGGTTCATCCGTCTCCTCCCTCGGTGCACCGTCGTCGTTGACGTAGAACAGGGCCATGAGGAGAGGGCCGATCACCACCGCGGTCTCCGGGTCGATCCACCCGACCGACGCGGCTACCGCGACAGCGGCGGCGGTGACACCGTACGCCCAACGCCGGAACGCGGGCGTCAGCACCCGCCTCACGGCTTCCCCGACTTGATGAACGCGCGAGTCGCGGCAGGCAGTTTCGACGGCTTCCCCTTGTGAACGTAGTCGCGGAGCCATTCCGTGAAACTCACCCGCTTCCCGGTGCGCTTGATGATGACGTACGCGTGAACGTGCGGGCCGGTCACACGACCACTCGCCCCCGAGTACGCGACCACCGTGCGCCACAGACGACGGCCCGTCTTGGTGATCCGCGACAGGTGGCAGATGCGGACGATGTACTTCGAGTTCTCGATGTCGATGGTGTGCCCCGCGTCGTCAAACCACTTCCGCGTCACCTTCCCGGTGATCGGCATGTGGACCGGGGTTCCCATCGGGGTCTCGTAGTCCGTCGCGGGACCACCGCCACGCTGAGCGTGCCGTCGCGTGTCACCACTGATCGCGTACTCCCAGAACTTCTTGGTCATGCGTTCGCTCCTTCCAGGGCGTTGAGGCGAGCCTCCAGCGCCGCGACACGGGCACCGATGCGCTGGAGGTAGGGGATGACGAGGAGCACGAGCCGGTCATAGTGGATGCCCTCGGGTCGGAGCACCCCGAACGAGTCCGGTTCGTAGAACACCGCGAACGTCCACCCCAGGTCGTGCAGGGTCTCCGCGATCATGCCGACCTCGACCGCGTCAGGGTTCGCGGGGTCCGCATACGCCTTCCGCCACCGGAACGACACGACCTCCAGCGCGGCGAACTGTTCGTCCTCCGACATCTCCGCCCACGGGACGATGTCCTTCTTGTACCGGGCCGACGACGCGGTGTGACCGAGGGTGCCGTCCGACTCCATCCACACGGCGCGGCGCGTGGAAGTGATGTTGTTGTCCCACGCGGCACCGAACCGGCCACCCCCCGAGGTGGACACGGGACGCGTGATCGTGCCGCCCGTGATCTTCGACGCGTTCAGGTTCGGGATGCGGTCACTGTTGAGCGTGCCCGACGTGATCTGCGACGCGGAGTGGTTGTGACTCGACGGGGTGAACGTGGACGGCTTCCCCGTGATCGCGGACCACGCGTGCGAGTGCGACGCCGGGGTGAACGACGACGGCTTCCCGGTGATCGAGTCCCACGAGTGGGAGTGCGACGCCGGGGCGAACGACGACGGCTTACCCGTGATCGAGTCCCACGAATGCGAATGCGCGGCGGGCGTGAACGACGCGGGCTTCCCGCTGATCTTGCTCCACGCGGCGAACTGCGCGATGTAGTCGCGGGTCTTGTTCTCCTCCGTGTCGAGCGTGTTTGCCTGCTCCGACCCCGATACGAGGTCCATGCCCGCGGCGGCGGCGGCGTCTCCAATAGCCATGAGTCCTCCTAGAGGTCGTTGATGGTTCCGGTGAGGCTGTTGATGGTGCCCTCCAGCGCGTTGATCGAGCCGGGGACCACGTCAGTGAGGGCGCGGGTTTTGACGACCATGAGACCGTTCGACAGACCCCACTCGACCGCTTCCACCTCCCCTTGCTGGTCGAGGGTGCCGGGGAGGGTGACCCTCGCCTGCTGGGCGGGGTTCACGTCCCACTTCGCGAGCGCGGTGACCTCCTGCACGCGACCCTGCCCGGTACGGCGGGCGAGGACAGCGGCGGCGACACCCGCACCGGGGAACGGGCGTTCCAGTTCGATGTTGAGGACGATGCCGGGGACACCGGCCACGTCAGCACGCGAACGGTCCACGCCCTGCGAGTCACGCCACCGGTACACGACCCGCACGCCCGTGCAGAACGTTTCCGGGTCGTCACGGTTGATGGTGTCGGTGCCCTCCGTGGACAGGCCGGGGGACAGGGACACGGCACCGGGGGTGATGTACGCGTCCGGGTCAATGAGACGCCACTTGCGGTGCTCGTCGCAGAACAGGCGCAACCCGGCACCCGCGGTGAGAGGTTCCAGGAACTCCCATGCGGTCGTGCCCGCGGGCCACAGGAGCGAGTCCGGGTCAATCTCCCCACCGACCGGGACACGGATCGACGGGGTCGTGAGCGCGCCGGGGGTCCAGTCGTAGGTGTAGACGGCGTCGTCGGCACGGTTCCCGTCGAACCACACGTCGTTCTTCGTACCCTCCGCGAACACGGCGGCGGTGACCCGGAGGTCGCTGGAAGCGGGCATGCCGTTCAAGATGCCCGCGTAGAGGTAAGCGCGTGCCGCGCCAGCGGGGGCAAGGCCGGTCACGGACATCTTTACCCACGCGCTGTCAGTGAGGCTCGTGTCGACGGTGGCGTCTTTGATCGTCGTGCCCGCTTCGCTGACCCAACGGAGGATAATGCGCCCGGTCTTCGCAACGCCTGCGGTCTGCCGCACGAACGCACTGAACGTGTAGAGCCGTCCGGGGGTGACCTTCGGGGTGGTCGCGTCACCATACCGGAGGGCGGGTGATCCGGTCGCGGCGGTCGTGAACGTCAGTCGGAGCGCGGACTGCACGTCGGCGCCCTCCCGCACGATGGTCGTGCCGATGGTGCCGACGGTGACCGTCGCGCCGCCGGTGCCGGTGGCCGCCCACCCGGCCGCGTCCACGGTCCCGCGCGGATTGAGGATGAGGTTCTCCTGCTCCCATCGAGGCGTCACGTCCGCGTCGGGACTCGGGGACGCCTCCAGGGATGCGCCGGGGATGCAGGTGTTGAGCACCTGATTCACCACGGACCGGAGACTGGTGCGGTAGTCCCACAGGTCGATGTCCGCGAGGGGCGCGTACTCCTGGAGGATCGCTTCGTCTGTCGCGAGGGAAACCCGGATCACTTTCATCCGGTGGTCCACCTCACGGGAACGCAGGCCGAGGTTGAATGTGCGGGACGTTCCCGCGACCTCGTCTCCCGCGGTGAGCGTGACGCGTTGCCCTTCGCGTGGGTCGATCTGTTCCACGAGTTCCACGTCCGCGAGGGGGATGGTGAGTTCCGCGGTGCCGTACGGGACGTTCATCGCGTCGAGCGTCACGGCCCCCTCAGTGACCGGCACGTCGTCGCCCACGAGTTTCGTGTAGGCGTCACGGGTGAGGGTGATGTCGTCCCAGAACGCGTCAGCGTGCGTCGTGGACGTGGTCAG
>CALAFV010000252.1 GCA_937891445.1 uncultured Phycisphaerales bacterium
GCGGCGCGGATTTGCTGGTGTATGGGATGGGCGAGCTGCCGTTGCGGGAGATCTACGACTACCTGCGACTGCTGTACGCGCGGTGCGGGCGGCCGGTGTGCTGGGCGCCGGTGAAGACGAAGAAGGACGGGACGGTGCTGGAGCGGTGCGGGCTGCCGATCGAGGCGACCAGCGCCAGCCAGATCGTCGAGACCATCATGACCCCCCCGCTGCTGCCGGAAGGGACGAGGATGATGATCCTCGCGCCGGTGGTGCGGGCGAAGAAGGGGTTTCACGCGGACGTCGTGGAGGATTTGCGGAAGCAGGGGTGGGCGCGGGCGCGGGTGGACGGGAAGGTCGTCGAACTGCGGGACGCGGCGCTCAAGGGCGGGGAGAACCCGCTGGGGCTGGGGAGGTACGAGAAGCACGACATCGAGGTCGTGATCGACCGGATCGTCGCGGGGCCGGAAGTCAGGCAGCGGGTCGCGGAGTCGGTCGAGTCGGCGCTGAAGTTGAGCGACGGGTCGGTGATCGTCTCGACGGAGACGAAGGACAACTCGGGCGCGGCGGTGTGGGTGGACCGGGTGTTCTCGAGCAAGTTCGCGTGCCCGGTGCACCCGGAGTGCGCGCTGGCGGAACTGGAGCCGCGGCTGTTCTCGTTCAACGCGCCCAACGGGGCGTGCCCGGAGTGCCACGGGCTGGGCGTGATCATGGAGTTCGACGAGGACCTGGTCGTGCCGGACCAGGACAAGTCGATCGCGGAGGGGGCGATCGCGCCGTGGCAGGTGCCGCCGCCCATGGGGAAGTTCTACCGCAAGCGGCTGCGGTACTTCTGCCAGAGTTTCGGCGTGCCGTCGAACAAGCCGTACAAGTCGCTGAGCGCCGAGGCCAGGCGGATTCTGCTGCACGGGACGACGGCGGCGGACGAGAAGGCGTACGGGGCGGACTTCGAGGGGGTGACGGCGGGGCTGCGGAAGTGGTACGAGAAGACGGACTCCTCGTTCGTCAAGGAGTGGCTCGGGCAGTACATGCGCGAGCGGGAGTGCCCGACGTGCCTGGGGGACCGGCTGCGGATCGAGTCGCTGCACGTGCTGCTGCCCAGCGGGCACGCGGCGGACGGGGCGCGGGCGCACTCGAAGCAGGTGATCGGGCGGTCGTCGTTCTCGACCGCCGCGTTGAATATCGCGGAACTGACGCGGCTGGTAATCACCGATGCCCGGGCGTTCATGGAGAACCTGCGGCTGAGCGGGGAGCAGCGCGCGATCGCGGAGCCGATCATCAAGGAGGTGCTGGGCCGGCTGGGGTTCCTCGAGAGCGTGGGGCTGGAGTACCTGTCGCTGGACCGCAAGACGGGGACGCTGTCGGGGGGCGAGGCGCAGCGGATCCGGCTGGCGACGCAGGTGGGGTCGAAACTGGTCGGGGCGTGCTACGTGCTGGACGAGCCAACGATCGGCCTGCACCAGCGGGACAACGCGCGGCTGATCAGCACGCTGCGGCACCTGGCGGACACGGGCGGGGGCGGGAACACGGTGATCGTCGTCGAGCACGACGAGGACATGATCCGCTCGGCGGACCACATCCTGGACATCGGGCCGGGGCCGGGCGTGCACGGGGGGCGTGTGATCGCGCAGGGGACGGTTGAGCAGATCGCGGCGAACCCGGACTCGCTGACGGGGAAGTACCTCTCGGGGGAGTTGAAGATCGAGGTGCCGCGGAAGCGGCGGCCGGTGAGCGAGAAGACGGCGGTGTGCATCAAGGGAGCGCGGGAGCACAACCTCAAGGGGATCGACGTCGCGTTCCCGGTGGGCGGTCTGATCTGCGTGACGGGCGTGTCGGGGTCGGGCAAGAGCACGCTGGTGAACGACATCCTGCTGCTGGCGGCGAAGAAGCACCTGGGGCTTCAGCCGGGGATGCCGACGGCGACGGTGGCGGCAGCGGCGCGGCTGCGGCCGGGGGCGCACACGCGCGTGACGGGGCTGCAGCACATCGACCGCGTGATCGAGGTGGACCAGAGCCCCATCGGGCGGACGCCGCGGAGCAACCCGGCAACGTACACGGGGATCTTCGACGACATCCGCAAGATCTTCGCGACGACGCGCGAGGCGAAGATCCGCGGGTACAAGCCGGGGCGGTTCAGTTTCAACGTGCGGGCGCAGAGCGGCGGGGGGCGGTGCGAGGCGTGCGAGGGGCAGGGGCTCAAACGGATCGAGATGCACTTCCTGCCGGATGTGTACGTGCCGTGCGAGGTGTGCGGGGGGACACGGTACAACCGCGAAACGCTGGAGGTGAAGTACCGCGGCAAGAGCATCGCGGACGTGCTGGAAATGACCGTTGATGAGGCGGTGGGGTTCTTCGAGAACCACCCGGTGATCCTGCGGTTCGCGAAGTGCCTGCAGGATGTGGGGCTGGGGTACATCAAACTGGGGCAGCCGAGCACGACGCTGTCGGGGGGCGAGGCGCAGCGCGTGAAACTGGCGACGGAGTTGGGCAAGGGCTCGGGAACCGAGGAGCGGAGCGGGGCGCACCACCTCTACGTGCTCGACGAGCCGACGACGGGGCTGCACTTCGAGGACGTGCGGAAACTTATCGGGGTGCTGAACCGGCTGGCGGATGCTGGGAACACGCTGGTGGTGATCGAGCACAACCTGGACGTGATCAAGTGCGCCGACTGGATCATCGACCTGGGGCCGGAGGGGGGCGACAAGGGCGGGACGGTGGTCGCCAAAGGGACGCCGGAGGATGTGGCGAAGGTGGAGGGGAGCCACACGGGGCGGTACCTGAGGCACATGCTACGGTAGAGCGCGGTCGGCTCTTCCTCGGGCGGTCATCATCGGATCAACTCGACCACAAGCAGGGCGAGCGGCACAGCGATGATCACAGCGCCGGCGATGGCAGCGCCGATGGCATAACGCACGAACATCCGGGAGGGTGGATCCTGGATGCGGTCGCCCAAGTAGCGTTCGATCGCATGACGGAACTCGAGTGTTGGGGCGAGCAGCGGGTGAACTCTCTCGCGGATCCGCCGGCCGCTCTGATCGCGGCCGGAGATGATGTGCATCTCGCCGGCTTTCGATTGGTAGAACCGCAGCACATCCTCAACGGCGTCGAACCCGATCTCGCGCCGTCGGCGGCCCCACTCGAAGATGAGCACGCGGCGGTCCGGATCAATCGTGACGCGGCGACGTCGCAGGTGCAAGGCGAGAAAGAGCCTGACGGCGTCACCGGCCGATCGGCGTTCCTTGGCTGCGCGGGCTGGCGGAGTGGCCGCGGTCGGCGGCGTGGATCCGGAGGCTCTCGGAGCAGTTTGAGCGGGTCGTGGCAACGAGAGAGGCCCAGCGGCCGGTGTCGCTGCCGCCGTATTGAGCAGAGCGACGGGACGGGGGCGGGACTCCGACCTGCGCTTGGCGGGGGGCGGGGCTGGCCGAATCGGCGCGATTGTCGCATTGGGAGGACGGGAGCGGCCGCAAGGACCGGTTCGGAGCATCGGTGGCGGTGAGCGGCGGATGGTGATGGCGCCAATCGTCGGTTGAGCAGGCAGGCGCCCGCCCCTCCCGGGTGGGCGTCTGTCTTTTTTGTGGGACGGGGTCATTGCCGGGTAGCCGCGTGGGGCCGCCGCGTCGCATTGGGTCGGCGGGCGGGGACAGAAGGAGACACCGATGCGCCACCACATTCTTGCGATCGCCGCGACTCTGGCCGCCTCGTCGCTTTCGCTCGCGGGACCGGTCACCCCGCCGGCGGATGCGGTCGGCCCGACGATGAAGACGCTGACGCAGATCGAGCCTCGGACGCCGGTGGCCCCGGGGTTCGTGGCCACGGACACCAGCAGCGTGTTCATGATCACGGAGCCGGGGTCGTACTACCTGACGGGCCCGGTGAACGCTCCGGCGGGGCGGCCGGCGATCACGATCTGGGCGAACAACGTCACGCTTGACCTCAACGGGTACACCGTCACGTGCGAGGGCACGACGACGGACGCCATCTACAGCGGATTCACCAACGTGACGATCCGTAACGGAACGGTCATCGGCGGGCGGTACGGCGTGTACCTCACCAACACGAATGTTCGGCTCGAGGAGGTGCGAGTCGTGGGGTGCGCCCTGGACGGAATCCGCACAGGCGCTTCATCGATCATCCGCGACTGCATCGTCGAGTCGAGCGGGGGCACCGGGATCCAGACCGCTGGCCACGGGCGGATCACGGGGTGCTCGGTGCGTGCGACGGGGGCCACCGGGATCAATGCCGGCGCCCACTCGCTGGTGACCGAGTGTACGGTCGCGGCGACGGCGGGCGACGGGATCGTCGTCAACTCCTATGGGCGGGCGGAGATGTGCGTGGTGCGAGAAGCGGGGGACGGCGGCTTTTCGCTGTTCGCCGGGTCGGCAGTGTCACGGTGCACGGCGCATCAGTGCAACGACAATGGGTTCGAGGCGGCCGCGAGGGTGACGATCGAGTCGTGCACCGCAGTGAACAACTCGCATGCCGGGTTCCACTTCAGCGCGGCGGGCGGGGTGATCCGCGGGTGTGTCGCGTCGAGTAACGGGTACGGCATCTACTCCGAGACCGGATCAGGGTGGTTGCTCACCGACAACGAGTGCACGTCCAACACGTGGCACGGACTGTGGATGAGCGGCGCCACGTCGTGCCGCATCGAGGGCAACCAGTTCAACTCCAACTCGGGCTCCGGCGCCGTCCTCAGTCCGAACGGCAAGCACCTCTTTGTCCGCAACTCCGCGCGTGGCAACGGGAGCGTCGCCTTCTCATTGCACCCCTCGAGCGACTATGGCCAGATCATTATCAACCCGGGGTCGGGCTTCAACGTGACGAACCCGTGGGCGAACTTCTCGTACTGACCCCCCACTCCCCCACTCGTCACCCGCACCACACAACTTCAAGGAGACACGGATGAGCCTGCGAACCCTTTGTATCGCGATGCTGGCCGCCGCCGCATTGCCGGCGGGCGGCGCCCTGGCGGGGCCGTTGAGCCCGCCGGCGGGGCCGGTGACGCCGACCCACCGGACGCTGACGCAGGTCGAACCGCGCACGCCCGTCGGCCCTGAGACGACGCCCGGCGACGACGACTACTCGCCGTCGGTGTACAAGATCACCCTGCCGGGGTCGTACTACCTGACCGGCGACGTCATCGGCGAGAGCGGCAAGCACGGGATCGAGATCACGGCGCAAGACGTCACGCTGGATCTCAACGGGTTCACGGTCCGCGGCGTGCCGGGCTCGCTGTCGGGGATCGTGCACACGGCCCAGTCCCGCGCGGTGCGGGTGCGGAACGGGTTCGTGGAGGGGTGGGGCTCGCGCGGGGTCATGATCGCCCAAGGGCTGGTCAACGGCACCAACGCCGTCGAAGACCTGACGGTGCGAGACTGCGGCTCGTTCGGGATCGAACTGATGGGCACCGCGGTGCGATGCATCGCCGCGAACAACGGGAACATCGGGTTCTACCTCTCGGGGGAAGGCGTGGTGCGCGATTGCCTGGCGACAGGGAACGGCTCGCAGGGGTATCACCTCTTCGGACGGTTCGTCGTGGAGGGGTGCGTCGCCACTTTGAACGAGGGGGAGGGCTTCTTCGTCGCTAACGGGGCGTGCCACATCCGCGGGTGCACGGCGGCGCATAACGCCGAGAGCGGGATCTACGTCGCCGGCTCGGGCTCGATCATCGAAGGGAATCTCTGCCGCGGGAACGGCACCGCGATCCCTGATGGGGCCGGGATCTACGTGCTGAACAGCATCTCGGACGTGCGCGTGGATTCGAACCACGTCACGCAGAACGACTACGGGATCCGCGTGGAGGGGAGTTCGTCGTTCATCATCCGCAACACGGCGCGGGCGAACGCGCAGAACATCGTCGTGAGCGGGGTCGGAAACACGTATGGCCCGACCGTGACCACGACGGGGCAGATCGGCACGACCAGCCCGTGGGCGAACTTCGCAAACTGAAGTTGCTGCGGATGGCATCCCGCCGCGGAACGGCGGGCCATTCCTAGGAAGCGTCAGGGGACGCGGACGGCGTCGAGCATCACCTTCACGCCGCCGCCCCCTTCGACGACGCGGATGCGGATCTCGATCTCGCTGCGGCCCTCTTCCTTGGTCCACATCGGCACGCCGATGGACCAGGTGGGCTCCTGGGTCATCGGCACGGGCCGGATGTTGAAGTGCGAGGCGATGTTCCCCGGCGGCTCGGCCGGGGTCTTGCCGAAGCGTTTGATGGTGGCCCGCAGCGAGTCCGCGGAGAAGCGCACGCCACCAGTCATCTGCTGCACCGCGGCGAAGTCGGAGCGGCCCAGCGCGTTAAGGAGGTCGAGGACGGCCTTCAGGCCGGCGTCGCTCGGGGCGCCCGACGGCGGCGCGGCGGCGGGCTGCCCTGCTCCCTCCCCGGTCGGCGTTGTCTGGCCCGGCTCTTCCATCACGCTCGTCTCCGCCCCCGCCCGACCGTCTTCCCCAGCCTACCCATCCCACCGGGTCTTGCTGGAATGCCCAACGCGGGCCCGGTCCTTTATCGGCCCTCCGCCGCCACGGCTTTGCCTGTCATCTGGAACGGGAGGCTCGCCGTTGGACTTTGTGGGCGGCCAGGGTCTTCGGCCCCAGCCGCCCGGCTGGAGGACCCGCGATGGTAGGTACCGTGCGCTGTGCGAACAGGTGGGTGACCGGGGTGGCGGCGGTTGTTGTCTGGGGATTGGCCGGGTGTCTTGAGCGGACGGAGGAGATCCGGGTGAGCCCGGACGGGGCCGTGACCCTGCGGAGCACGCTGCGAGGGGATCCGGCCGACATCACGGGGCCGGGGGATGCGATGCCGGTGGCGGGACGGACCTGGGCGGTGACAGATGCGCCGCAAGAGGACGGAAACAGGCTGGTCCGCGTGGCCGAGGCGGTCGTGCCGCCGGGGGGAGCCATCCCGGAGTCGTACGCCGAACCCGACGACCCGCGGGGGCATGCGGCGCTGCGGTTCCCCACGACCCTGACGATCGAGGAGCGGCCGGATGGGACGTATTACCACCTGCGGCGGACGTACGTAGCGAGGCAGGATGCAACGTACACGTACATGAAGCGCCTGCTCGAAGAGGAGGACCGGCTCCCGCTTGATACCGACCCGCGCGACCTGACCGATGCGCAGAGGGCGGAGTTGGTGGACGCGCTGAAGCGGATCGAGGTGGACAAGCACCTGCACTTCGTGGACGCGGGGCTGGCGGCGTTGCCCGACCTGCCGCAGGACCGGGCGTTGGCGGTGCGCAGCGCGGTCGTGCGGGCGGCGGAGACGTACGACGCGGGGCCGATCCTGGCGCTGCTCGTGCAGGAGGAGTCGGCGGAGCGCAACGCGGCGATCGCGGCGGGGGCGGAGGCGTTCGTCGCGGGACTGCGAGCGGCGGTGGACGCGGCGCTGACGGCGCAGGGGATCGCGGGGGCGGACCGGGCGGCCTTCGAGGCGGCCTACCGGGCGGAAGAGGACCGGCGGGCGGTGACGGAGGACCTGGCGGACGAGCGGTGGGTCGTGCGCGTGAATCTGCCGGGCGAAGTCGTGGCGCATAATGCGGATCGAGTCGAGGATGGGACTCTGGTGTGGGAGTTCACGGCGCTGGCGGTGATGGACCGCGACCAGGTGATCATGGCGAGCAGCCGCGTGCCGCGCCGGGGGCAGTGAAAGGAGAGTGCGTGAGTACCGGAACGGGCCCAGCGGGCGCCATGCCGCCCCTCGATGCCGAGGGGTGTTTCCTGGCGCACCGGGGGACGGTGTACCGGTGGGCGCGGGCGCTGGGGCTGGGGCATGAGGAAGCGTTGGACGTGACGCAGGAGGTGTTCCTCAGGCTTGTGCGGACGCCGCCGCGAGTGGAGTCCGCCGCAGCGCAGATGGGGTGGCTGCGGCGGGTGACGGCGAACGCGGCGGTGGACCGGCACCGGGCAGCGGGCGTCCGGGCGGCGGCGCGGACGCGGCTCGCGGGCGGATCGGACGAGGACGCGG
>CALAFV010000253.1 GCA_937891445.1 uncultured Phycisphaerales bacterium
CCGGTCTTCATGCGCATCTCGTCGGGGGTGGGGGCGGCGAGGTCGGGGAGGGCGTTGATCGCCGCCTGCACGCGGCGCACGTCCACGCCGTCCTTCACGCCGACGAGGATGTAGGTCAGGGTGTTGCGCCCGAGGGGGACGAAGTTGATCGCGTTCTCGTAGGTCGTGTACATGACGGCCGGGGAGTCGAAGCCGGCCTTGGCGCGGCAGTAGCCGACGATGATGGCGCGCCGGTCGTTGAGTTTGAGGGTGTCGCCGATCTTCGGGTTGCCGAGTTTGGGGAGGGACGATTCCTCGACCAGGACCGCGTCGGCGACCTTCAGGTCCTCCAGCCGGCCGGCGGTGATCAGCGGCGGGCGGCCGACCATCGTGCTGCGGCTGATGCCGGTGAGGGCGACGGAGCGGAACTTGCCTCCCGGCAGTTCGGCGGTGGCGCGGAGGGAGAAGAAGGGCTCGGCCCAGGCGACGCCGGGGACCGAGCGGACGCGGTTGAGGTCGGCGTCTTCCAGCGCCCGGGTTTCGGAGATCCACTGGATGTTGGGGTCGGTGACCCAGAGGTCGGGCTGCGAGATGTTCTGAAGCGGCCCGGTCGCCCGGAGCATCAGGCCGAGGAAGATCGAGCCCTGCTGGGTGATCAGGAGCACGGCGAAGCCGAGCCCGAGCACCAGTGAGAGGTACTTGGCACGGTCCCCGAGCAGCATGCGAAGCGCGATGCGGATCATCCGTTGGCCAACAGTACGGCTCCCTCCGCGCTGCCGCCGCGTGGATCGTCGGGGGGAGCGGGGCGAGCGGCGGTCAGCCGCGCCAGGGGCCGGTGATCGCCAGCGTGAGGCCGTCCTGCTGCATGTTGACGAAGAGCGTCGTGCCGTCGGGGGAGAAGCACGCCCCGGCCAGTTCGCTGCTGGCGGTGGCGGTGCGGCCGATGGTGTACGCCTCGCCCTCGGGCGTGACGCCGAGGAGGCGGTTGATGCCGCCGCAGTCTTCGCAGACGACCAGGTCGCCCCAGGGGGCGACGGTGATGTTGTCGCACATGTCCATCACGCTGCGGTCGTTGGGCTCGATGAAGAGGGTGAGTTCCTCGGGGCGGTCGGTGCGGGTGTTGGGCGTGAGTTTCCAGATCTGGCCGCGCCGGGCCACGCCGCCGTTGGTGCAGCAGAAATAGATGGCGTTGGGGGCGGCCCACATCCCCTCGGTGCGGGCGAACCTCGCCGCGCCGGCCTTGAAGCCGCGGTCGCGGAGGTCGTCCTTGGGGGACTCGATGTCGTCGAGGTCGATCCACTCGACGGGGAGGACGTCGCCGGGGCGGACGGCGGGGGAGTCCCAGTTGCGGGTGTCGAAACTGGGGCGTTCGACGATCGCGAGGGCCTGGAGGCGGCCGCCGTCGAGGAGCCGGCCGGGCGTGCGCGGGGTGTAGCGGTAGAGCAGGCCGTCGTGCCGGTCTTCCGAGAGGTAGACGATGCCGGAGAGGGGGTCGATCGCGACGGCCTCGTGGTAGAACCGGCCCATCGCCTTGATAGGGATGGGGTCGGCCAGCGCGATCTCCGGCGAGGCGGGGACCTCGAAGACGTAGCCGTGGTCCTTCTCGTGGCTGCCGGAGGCGCGGGTGACGTCCTCCTCGCAGGTCAGCCACGTTCCCCACGGCGTCGGGCCGCCGGCACAGTTCCGTGTGGTGCCGGCGAGGCTGAGGAAGTGGCGCTCGAGGCGCTGGGTGCGGGTGTCGAAGACGAGCGTGGTCGTGCCGCCCAGGCCGGGCTTGCGGCCGCGGCCGGCGTCGTAGAGGCGGGAGCGGTCGATCTTCGACAGGCGCTCGAGATTGGGGCCGAACGCGCTGAGGTGCTGCCAGTGGGGTTCGTTCTCGTGGTTGCGGACGAGGATGGTGCGGCCGTCGGGGCCGGGGAAGGCGGCCATGCCGTCGTGTTTCCCGGGGACGAGCAGGCCGTCGTCCATCTCCTCACCGACGCGAGAGAAGATGGTGTAGCGGAAGCCCTCCGGGAGTTCGAAGACGTTCTCGGGGTCGGGGCGCAGCGGGCCGTAGCGGAAGCCGACGGCGTCGTCCGGCGGGGCGATGCAGCCCGTAAGCCGGTGGAGGCCGGCGAAGCCCGCGGCGAAGGCGGCGCTGCACTGCAGGAAATGGCGGCGGGTGAGGCTCACAGGCTTGAGCGTACGAGGATCGGGGGCAGGCTTCGAGATGGCGGTTTTTCAAGATTGGGCCAGGGGGTGGCGGCCAAGGGGGGGAGGGGGCGTACGGCAAGAGTTATCCACAATGGACGGGTCTTGTTTGCACGGAAGGTGTTTTGGTGTATATTCGCCGAACATCGGAGGTGCGGTCGTCCATGGTGGTCCACGGTGCCGACATCCGGAAGTCAGTGTCGTTAAAGGACTTAAGTGAGTCCATCCGGATCGCTGAAGGGCGGGGCGGGCGAGGGACGGCGCGGGATGGGCTGGAGACCGGTTGGGAGGGGATGCCGCTGCTGGAGCGAGGGGCGATTCACGAGTGGGTCGGGTTGGCGG
>CALAFV010000254.1 GCA_937891445.1 uncultured Phycisphaerales bacterium
GAGCAGATGCTCGAAGACCTCGAGCGTGGCGCCGCCAGCCAGGACGAGGAACTCCGCCGCATCCTCGCCGACCTGATCCGGTCCATCGAACTGCTCATCCGCGCCCAGGAGCGCGAACTAACCCTGCTCGGCGAGCGCCGCGAGACCGAGGCGTACCAGGGCCTCGCCGACGGCATGGTCCGCCTCAACCTCAACACGCTCCGCGTCGCCGAAGACGCCGCCGCCGGCCCGCGCGAACTCGCCCCGGTCGCCGAACTGATCGACCGCGCCGCCGATGCGCAGGCCGCCGCCGTCGTCTCCCTCCGCGCCGATCCCGTCAATCCCGACGAGGCCCAGCGCCAGGAGCAACTCAGCCTCGAGCGTCTCCAGCGCGCCCTGGAGGAAGCCCGGCAGATCGACGAGCAGGCCGCGGAGCGCGAGGCCGAGCGCAAGCGTCAGGCTCTGAAGAAGGCGTACCGCGAGGCCCTCACCGAGCAGGTCGCCATCGCCGAGGAGACCGCCCCGCTCGTCGGTGTGCAGCCGAACCGGCGCACCCGCGCCGCCGCCCGCGCTCTGGGCGAGCGCCAGGAAACCCTCCGCCAGACCCTCGCCGACCTCCAGGCCTCGACGCAGGAACTCGCCGACGCCGTCATGTTCTCCTTCGCGCACGACCGCCTCGACACGGCCATGGCCGGCGCGGCGAAGACCCTCGGCGAGGGCGAGGCCGACGCCGCCGTCCGCGCCCGCCAGGACAGCGCCATCCGCATCCTGCAGTCCATCCTCGAGGCGCTCGATCGCGACTCGCAGCAGGACGACCCGTTCCGCGAGAACCCCGAGTCAGAAGAGGGCGGCGCCGGTGGCGGCGGCGGCTTCCTGCTCATCATCCCGTCCACCGCGGAACTGCGGCTGCTGCGCGCCATGCAGGTTGAGGCCGGCGAGTTGACCCGCCAGGCGGCCGAGACGCAGGACGCCTCGCTCACCGACGAGGCCGCGACGCTCCAGAGCGACCTGGCCGCCCGTGCCGAAGCGCTGCTGAAGTCCATGATGGAGCGCCAGCAGCAGGGCGGCAGGGAGGGTCAATGATCATGGTGAGCCACAAGGAGCGGCCGATGAACCGCACGCTGTACACGGTGCTGATCGCGGCCCTGCTGGCCGCCGCGCCCACGCGGGCGCAGCAGCAGCAGGAACAGCCGCAGCAGGACCCGCCTGCTCCGCCCCCGGCCGAGCCCGCGCCCTCCGAGCCCGAACCCGAGCCCGAGCCCCCGGCCCTCCCGGGCCTCGACGAACTGCTCGGGACCGGCGGCCGCGGCGGCAACGCCACCGACCCCTCGCAGACCGAACTCCAGCGTCGCCTCAGCGGCCAGGAACTCAACGACGCGTTCAAGGAAGCCGTGCAACTGATGGGCCAGGCCGCGACGCGCCTGAAGACCAGCGACGACCCCGACCGCGCCGGCCTGGGCACGCAGCGCGTCCAGGAGGACGCCGTCCGCAAACTCGACCAACTCATCGCCCAGATCGAGCAGAATGCCCGCCAGCGCTCCCGCTCGCAGCGCTCCCGCTCCGATCAGCAGGACCAGCAGAACCAGCAGCAACAGCAGCGGCAGCGCACCCAGCGCCAGGAGTCCCGCACCGGCGAGAACAACAGCGAGATGGAGCCCCCGGCGCGCCGCGACGGCCCGCTGCGTCCGGAACTGGATGCGGCCCGCGCCTCGTGGGGCGCGTTGCCGGCCCGCGTGCGCGACATGCTCTTGCAGGGCTCAAGCGATCGGTTCAGTTCCATGTACGAGAAGATGACCGAGGAGTACTACCGCCGGCTGGCGGAGGAAAGGCGGCAGCGGTGACCACGAGGACCACGAGCCTGCTCGCGGCTGTTCTCGCGGCCGGCGCCGTCGCGGCGGCGCAGGACCAACCGGCGCCTGCTCCCTCTCCGCCCGCGCCTCCGGCGCCCGAGCAGCCCGCGCCGGCCGAGCCCGCCGTGCGGCCCGGCCGCGGGACCTCAGCGCAGAACAACGCGATGGAGGGGGAGATCAACCCCGCGCTCGACGCCGCCGTCGCCCGCGGGCTTGAGGCGCTGGCGCGCATGCAGGACCCCGACGGCGGCTTCGGCGGGCAGCGCGGCCGCAACGTCGCGGTCACCGCCCTGGCGTGCCTGGCGTTCATGGCCGACGGGCACGTGCCGGGGCGCGGCGAGTACGGCGATGTCGTCCGGCGCGGGCTGGAGGCCGTTCTGAGCAGCAGCGCCGAGACCGGCCTGCTCGCGGCCGACTCCGCCAACGGCCCGATGTACGGCCACGGGTTCGCGACGCTGTTCCTCGGCGAGGTGTACGGCATGACGCAGGGCGGGGGCGACACCGCGCTGGCTGCGCGCGTGCACGAGGTGCTCACCAAGGCCGTCCGCCTCATCGAGCGCACGCAGAACAACGAGGGCGGCTGGCGCTACAACCCGGTCCCCTACGACGCCGACATCTCCGTCACGATCTGCCAGATCATGGCGCTGCGCAGCGCCCGCAACGCCGGGATCGAAGTCTCCGCGGACGTGATCGACCGCGCGGTGCGGTACGTCCGCACGTGCCAGAACCCCGACGGCGGCTTCCGTTACCAGGCCTCGGCGGGGAGCAGCGCCTGGCCGCGGTCGGCCGCGGGCGTCGCGAGCCTCTACTACGCCGGCATCTACGAAGACGACGCGATCGAGAAGGGACTGCGGTACCTCACGCTCACGGCGATGCCGGGGGTCGCCGGCGTCGATTCGCGCCTCCACTACTTCTACGGCCACTACTACGCGGTGCAGACGATGTACCTCGCCGGCGG